>CAKUMR010000021.1 GCA_934667865.1 uncultured Oscillospiraceae bacterium
GCTCTACGTCGGTGAAACCGAAAACCGCTATCTCACCGGCGAGGTGCGCCGCAGGGTGATCTATCACCTGTACAAGCTGCCGCAGGTGACGATCAACAACAAAAAGCGCCTGCTGAAGGACGGCGAAACGCTTCGCATCGGCAATATCAAAATCCACTGCTTCCTCGTCCCCGGCCACACCTGGGGGCACATGGTCTATCTCATCGACGACAGGTACCTCTTCACCGGCGACACGCTCTGGTTCGGCGCGGACGGCAGCTACAGCTTCATCTCCACGCTGGCGGAAAATAACAAGCTGGCCGTGAAGTCCCTCGCCATTCTGGAGGCCAAGCTCAGGAAAATGAGCGCGGTGCGGCCGGAGTTGTGGTAATTTTCGACGATCTCCGGTTTATCGTCGTTTCCCGTGTAACCTTCAAGGAAAGAGAATCTGATCGCCCCGTAGACGGAATGATAGCTGACGCCGTCCTGCAGGAGGTTGACGACCCGAAGATTTTCGTATTCCTTGATGTCCGGCTCCAGCAGAGAGCCGTGCAGCGTGAGCTGGTAAAGATAGCCGTCGCCGACATGGTCGCCGCCCTTGCCCTCAAGCATTATTCCGCCACCATTGCGGCTTTTGCAGCCACAGATTCTCCGTGCTGGGGAGCATATCGTAGGAAGCGCCGGCCGTCAGATAGACATGCTCCGTTTCGCCGTCCCTCCCGTAGCTGTTCGCCGACCTCGCGGCGTTCCGACAGGTGATCTTCCCACCGTCGGGGACATGGGTGTTCTCCGGGTCGCGGTAAAGCGTGTAGGCGGTGAAGTGCGTCTTTTCGTTCAGCTGCATCTCAATAATCATCGCGGAAGACGATCTCATAGCCCTCGCAGACCTTGTCCTCGTCAAATGCGAGGGTGAAGTTGCCGTAAATATCCAGCTCCGGGACGGCATAGCTCTGCGTCGTCCCGTCGGTGTAATAGGCAAGCACATGATCCACGATGTCCGCGAAGGTCTTGCCCTCCGGCAGTCCGGAATAGCCGATGTTGCCCTCCAGACGGACGAATTTCAGCGTCTCGTCCACGCCGAGCTCAGCGTCCGCGGCCTTGCAGTCCTGAATCACGAGATGGCGCAGCAGCTGCTGGCTGCTGTTGGACAGCACGAGCGTCCACGGATATCCACTTCTCCCCCGTGTGCAGAATCGGGTCGAATATTATCGCTTCAATGAAACGTTTACATTGCAAAAAGCAGAATAAGCATCTGTTTTTTAATAGCAGCACGCCAGTTTTGAAAGTGCAACCAATTGTGTGGAAAAACAGATACAATTTCCGTAAAATCTACAAAAGAAGCCGCCGTTCACAGATTTTCCCAGGAAACCGGCGTTCCGCCGCGGAAAATCACCCGGTATCCTCCGCCGGGCGCGGGGGTGTGGTCATAGCGCATCCCGCCGAACCATGCCGCCATCAGCGCCGCGACCACGCCGCCGTGCGTCACGCAGACGCAGTCCTCGTCCTGCGCCACGAGCGGTGCGACCGCCGCAAGGCTCCTTGCGCGCACCTCGTCGGCCGACTCCCCGTTGGGGCAGCGGTTGTGCTCCACGTCGGCGATCCACGCCTGATAGGCAGGCTCATTTTTGAGCTCCTCATAGCCGTGCAGCTCAAAGTCGCCGAAGTTCATCTCGCGCAGGCCGGGCAAAACCGTGTGCGGCACGGGGCCGTAGAGCGCTTCAAGCGTCTGCTCCGTGCGCAGCATCCCGCTGGTGTAGTAGCGCGCGGCGGCGGGATAGCGCTTTTCGCGCAGCGCCCGGAGGGATTCCGGCAGCAGCGGCAGGTCAGCCGCACCGTAGTAGAGCCGGCGGCGGTTGGCCTCCGTTTCGCCGTGGCGGATCAGCGTCAGGATCATTTCAGCTCCTCCGCCATTCCGCAGAACACGCGCGTCACGCGCTCCGCTTTTTTCGCAAGCTGCTGCAAAAGCGCCCCGTGGCGCTCGCGCCACTGCCGCTTGAAGTCCTCCATGGGCACCACGCCGCAGCCGATCTCGCGGGAGATCACGACGCTGTTTTCCAGAAGCGGCAGCCAGCGCTCCGGCGCGTCGTCGCGCTTCGTCAGCGCCTCCAGATGGGTATAGCAGCGGCAGCCGGGGCGCGGGTCCTCCCGCGCAAGGTCGCAGACCTCCGCCGCCGAGATGTCATATTCCTGCATTGCCCAAGTCAGCTTTCCCTGATAGGCTCCGCCGATCACAAGCCGCATTTTCCTCACCTCGCCAAAGTCCAGACTGCCGCGCCCGCCAGCTCCCCCAGCGTGAGCGCGAAGCCGGAAATATCGCCGGACATACCGTCCAGCTGCCGGAAGCCGTACCAGACCGCAAGCCAATAGCCCGCGGCCGCGCCCAAGGGCGCAAAGCTGCCGTCCAGCAGCAGCGGCAGCACGACGCTGGCCGTCAGAAGCACACACAGCGCGGCGGTATAGCCGCCGCGCGGCTTTTCCATGGCCGCATACTGGCTCGTTCCCATGGGGCGAAGCGCGCGCACCGCAAGCGCCGCGCTGGCGCGGCTCGCCGCCGGGATGCACAGAAGGCCAAGCCAGCTTCCGCTCTCCGCCGAGAGAAAGGCGCTCCACTGCGCCAGCGCCAGCAGCACCATGCAGATGACTGCGAAGGCGCCGCAGTGCGAATCCTTGAGGATTTTCCGGCGCGTTTCCAGATCGCGGCGCGAAAGGACGGCGTCGCAGACGTCCATGTACCCGTCCAGATGCAGAAAGCCGGTCACGAGCCACGGCGCGGCGGCAAGCAGCGCCGCGTGCAGCGTCCCCGGCAGCGGCAGGAGGTATACGCCCACCCACACGCCGCCGACGATCAGGCCGATCAGCGGCAGGCACACGAGCATCTTCTCCCGTGCCTTTTCATTCCAACGGCGCAGCGGACAGGGAATCGCCAGAAACATCCCCCACGCCATGCCAAAGCCGTCAAGCCAATTTCCCATCCGGCAGTTCTCCTTTCCAAAGATGCACTTTCCCCGCGGCAAGCTCCGCCACCGCGTCAAATTCCGCGGCAAGACTCCTACAGATCTCCGCCAGTCCCCGGCGGTAGGCCTCCGTCGTTTCGTCATACACCGCGCCGTCGCGCCAGATCTCGTCGCAGACGCAGACAAAGTGCGCAAAATATCCGCTGACCGCGCGCAGCTCCTCCGCCGTACGCGCCGGGGCGGAACGGTCGACCGCCCCGTCCCGAAACATCTCGCAGGCAAGGCAGGCCGTCACGCTGTCAAACAAAACCGTCCCCTGCGGGCAGAGCGCCGGAAGCACGCCGGAAAGCGCGCGTCCGCGCTCCACAGTCTCAAAGCCCCAGCCCGCGCGGTCGGCGCGGTGCCGCGCGATGCGCGCGCGATCCTCCCCGTCCGCCGGCTCCATCGTCGCCCAGTAGTACAGGGGATTTCCTGCGGCAAGACGCTGCACAAGCCGCTGGGCGCACATACTCTTGCCGCTCTTGCTGCCGCCTAAAAGTAAAATCCTCATGGCCGCTTCACCGTAAAGCTGTCGCCCGCGCGGATGGGGTCGAGGTAGTCGTCCTGAATGGCCGCCTCGGCAAAGGTCGCCATCCCGGACATCGCCGCGCAGGACGCCTTCAGGATCTGGAAAAACACCGGGCAGCCGCTGCCCTCGCCCAGCCGCATCTCCAGAAGCAGGCAGGGCTCCAGCCCCAGCTCCTGCGCCGCGAGGCGGTAGCCGATCTCGTAGGAGGCGTGGGACAGGAAGAGGTAATCGCGCACCTGCGGGCACAGCCGCACCGCGCAGAGCGCCGCGACGGCGGAGATATACCCGTCCACGACGGCGGGAATATGCGCCGCCGCGCAGCCGAGAAAGGCGCCGGTCATGGCCGACAGATCCAGCCCGCCCACGGCGGCAAGCACACCGACGGGGTCGGCCGCGTCCGGACGGTGCAGCGCCAGTGCCTGCGCGATGACCTGCTTCTTCTTGGCAAAGGCCGCGTCCGTCAGGCCGCCGCCGCGCCCGGTGACCGTTTCCGGGCTGCTTTCCGTGAGGGCGGCCAGCACCGCGGCGGAGGTGGTCGTGTTGCCGATGCCCATCTCCCCGATGCCGACGGCCTGCACGCCGTCGGCCGCCGCCTGCCCCGCCAGACGGATTCCGACGGCGATGGCGTCCAGCGTCTCCTGCCGGGTCATGGCGGGCTCCCTTGCGATATTTCCTGTGGAGCGGCGGAGCTTGCAGTCCAGAACGCCCGGAATCGTCCGGTCGGTGTCAATGCCGACATCCGCGACGACGACCTCGTTGCCGAAATAGTGCGCGAGCGCGGACATCCCCGTAACGTGCCGCGTCATGTTGATCACCTGCGACAGCGTCACCGAGGGCGGCGCGGAGGAAACCCCCTCCGCCACCACGCCGTTATCGGCGGCAAAAACCAGCACCCGGCATTTTTCCGCCCGCGGGCAGACCTCACCCGTGATGCCGGCCAGCCGGACGGCATAGTCCTCCAGCCGGCCGAGGCTCCCCGGCGGCTTGGCAAGCTCTGCCTGACGCCGGCGCGCGCGATCCATGCAGGCCGCATCCGGCGGGGCGATCTTCGTTAGATATTCTGTCAGTTCCGTCTGTGTCATGCTTCTTCCTCTTCCAACCAGCGCAGCGACGCGGCGCAGTCCTGCGTTTCTATGGTATAGCTTGCCTGCGGGCAGAGCCGCTGCGCCTCGTCCAGCAGCCGCGCCATGGGAATCCTCCCCGCGCCGAGCGCGGCGTGCAGATCGTCCTGCCCTTCATTATTATGCACATGCAGGTGCCGCAGCCACGGCGCCATGGGCGCGAGCCACCGAAGCGGCGGCAGGCTGCTGACGCAGGTGTTCGCGTGCCCCACGTCGAGGCACAGCCCCAGCCGCGGGTCGTCCACCTGCCGGACGATCCCGACGAGCGTCTCCGGCGAAGGCTCCATCACGTTTTCCAGCGCAAGGGTCATATTCTGCGGCACCTCGCGCAAAAATTCCTTCCAAAATTCCACGCTCTGCGCCACATACCACTCCGGGAAATAGACGTGCGGCTGGAAGCCGCCGTGTACCACGATATGGGTAACGCCGAGCTGCTGCGCGGCCGCGAGCGTCTGGCGGAAGCGCATCAGCACCACCTGCCGCACCATGGGGTCGATCGCGCAGGGCGCCAGCTCCGCAAAGGGCGCGTGCAGCCAGAATCTTGAAATGCCCTGCATCTGCTCCCGCGCCGCCGCAAGCTGCGCCGCATCCTCCAGATTCGGCGCGTAGGAAAAAACGGTCAGCTCCAATCCCAGCCCGCGCTCCCGCGCAAGCTGCGGCGCGCGGGCGTCCATGCCGGAGAGGAAGAGCTTTTCCTGCGGTATTCTTTTCATTTTTCCGGTCTCCTTTCGCCCTGCGGCTTTCCCGCGGCGGGACACAGGACCGAAGCGTAAAACATCCCGTCCCTCGCCTCAAAGCGGCAGGTGCCGCCGTACTGCGCGGCGATGCTCCTGACCGACTGCGTGCCGAGGCCCAGCCCTCTGTGCTTGGTCGAAGCAAGGTTGCCGCCCGCCCAGCTCAGCTTGCCGGTGTAGGTATTGTCCACCGTCAGGCAGAGAGAGCCGCCGTCCGTGTTGGCCCGGACGATGATCTTCCGGTCCTCCGCAGGCTCCGCCTTGCAGGCGTCCATCGCGTTTTCCAGCAGATTGCCGAGCAGAACCGAAATGTCCGTTTCCGGGATGCCGGGCTCCTGCGGGATGTCCGTTTTTACGATATAGTCGATGCCGTTGTCCTTCGCCTGCTGGGCGAAATAGAGCAGAACGGCGTTGGCCGCCGCGTTGCAGCAGAAGCGCACGAGCGAATCGTCCGGCAGGCTGACGCTATAGCGTCCCAGATACTCGCTGAGCGCGGCATAGTCGCCCTCGGCCAGATATTCCTGCATCAGGGCGATGTGGTGGCGCACGTCGTGCTTTGCGCGGCGCGCCTCGGTGATTTTCTCCTGCAAATTCTCATACTGCACCGCCTGCATGGCAAGCTGGTGATTCCGCTCCGTCAGCTCGAGCGTCTTGTTCTGCTCCAGAACCAGCCGCGTGACGACATAGTAGATCAGGCAGGCGCCGATGTTGACGATCAGCAGAAACAGCGCATTTTTCGGCCGCAGCGCGACCTGAAGGCTCGACCGCGTGGCGTTGCCGTAGATGGCATAGTACCACATGATATAGAACGTCGCGGGGATGAGCCAGAGATAGCGCCACGCAAAGCCGGACGGCTCCTTCTCCACCGCGGGGGTGTATACATTTTTAATATAGAAAAACAGCGGGACGGCGATGATCAGCTCAATAAGAAACAGCATCAGCGAAAAGGACCAGCGGTAGCTCTGCACGGCGAGCGCCGGGAAGAGCAGTCCCTCGGTGCTTTTCGCGGCGATCACCGCGAGATTGGCAAGGTTGGAGATCATCAGCAGCGTGAAGAAGGTCTTGCCGGGGCGCTTTTTCACCGCAGCGAAATAAAACACCGCATATAAGATCGTGCTGACCGCGCTGATCTTGCCCGCGCTTTCCCCCGGCGCAAAGGCCGCCCACGCACCGAGGAGGAGCTGGGCAAGCGTGACAAGGACGATGAGCGCCGCCGTGACCCGCCCGGAAAACCGCAGGCAGCGGCGGAAAGGATACAGCGCCAGCGCCAGAAAGGGCAGAAAATTCAGCAGAGAATAGACGGCGACCTCTGCAATTCGGTAGATCGGCGGCATCAGCGTTCCCCGTCCTTTCTCAGTAGATCAAAGCGGAAGGAGGAATAGGCCTCGGCGACCTCTTTCGCCTTGCGGCGGCTGATGGGGACGCGCGTGCCGTCGCTCATGGTGAAGGTATCCATATTCTGCGCCGTTACCTCGTAAAAATTGATCAGCAGGCCCTTGGAGGGGCAGAAAAAATAGGGATAGGCGCACAGGAGCGCTTCAATTTCCGCAAAGCTCGCCCGCACGGCCACGTCCCCGCCGCGCTTGCAGTGCAGCGTCACCCGGTGCGCGGCGACGTCGGCATAGACCACGTCCCGCAGCGCCACGGACGTGCCGTCGGGCAGGCGGACGGCGCGGCGCTTTTCCACCTCCGCGAGGTCGAGCCGGTCGAGCATCGCCCGGAGACCCTCGCGGCCGAAGGGCTTGCGCAGATAGTAGCAGGCGTTCACCTCGTAGCTCTCGCTGGCAAATTCGTTGCTCGTCGTGCAGAACACGAGCTTGACCTGCCCGTCCGTTTCCCGGATCTTCCGCGCGACGTCCATGCCGGTGAGCTTTCCCATGAAAATGTCCAGCAGGACGACGTCAAAGCGCCCCGCCTCCCAGCCGGACAAAAATTCCTCACCGCTCGCAAAGGCGGCGATCTCGGCGGGGAGCAGCTCGTTCAGGCAGGCGCGCAGGCGCTCGCGCAGCTGCGCGTCGTCATCCACAATGGCGATCCTCAATTTCATGCACCCTCTTCCGCAGCGGCTTTTCTCTGATTATAGCATAGTTCCCCGAAAAAACAAGGAAAGGCGCCCCGAAAACCTTAAAAGCTCCGCCGCAGCCTTTGCTGCGGCGGAGCCCGCCGGTACAGGTTCAGGGGTTAAATTTTAATACGCTGTCCGGCGCATACTGCATAAATTCGATCTGGTTGCCCTCCGGGTCGTTGATAAAGAAGGTATAGGCGCCCAGCGGGTTGGCCGCCGGCTCTGCGGGAAAGGGCGTCTGCCGCGGGCGGCCCTTCCACGAAGGCCCGTCCCAGAGCTGCACGCCTTTTTCTTCCAGTTCCCTCGCGGCTTCGACGATGTCCTCCACCAGCAGGCAGAGGTGATGAAAGCCGGTGTGAACGGTGTCGTTTTCGCCCGAATAGGGCAGGCGGAACAGCTCGACAAAATTGCGCGGCGCGATCTCCAGATAGGTCATCCATTCTTCGCCCAGCGCCAGATCAAACTCCGGGCGGCTCTGCCGCAGGCCTTCGCGGACGGAAGCGTGCAGCGGCGTGTGGAAGATCTGGCGCAGTCCCAGCGTATCGCGGTAGAAGCGCACCATTTTGTCATAATCCTTGCAGAGGAAGGTGCAGTGCGTAATGCCTTTCAGACAGTCCATGGGGCTACTCCTTCGGATTCATGTTTTCCGGCAGGTGCCGGATCTGCTTGGAGATCGGGGAGAATTCCATGAGCTCCCACTCGTTTCCCTCCGGGTCGGTGAGAAACGCCGCCCACGAGCCGTCAAAGGCGACGGAATCGTCCGCCCTTCTCCGGCAGGGGATGCCTCGGCGGTCGAGGTCGCGATAGGCTTCGTGGCGCGCGTCCATTTCCAGGCAGCTGTGCCAGTGCGACTGCACGCCCTTGATGCTTCGACCGTCGTAGCCGCCCTCGGCGCGGATGAGCTCGATGAGCTGTCCCGTGGACAGGCGGTAGAACACGATGCGCGTCTGTCCGTCCTCGCCGGGCACGGCGCAGGCCTCCGGCAGCTGCAAGGCTTTTTCATAAAACGCGCGCTCGCGCTGCATATCCCCGACGCGCAGGCCGACATGGCCGATGCCGATGTACTTCATTCAGTCCCCGCTGCGGATCGCCGCAAGGATTCCGCGGAAATACGCGACTGCCTTGACATAGCGGTGATAGTCCTTCTCGCCGAATTCATATTCGACGATGCCGTCGCAGTCATAGCCGCTGTTGTCGATCGCGCGGAGCAGGCGCGTCAGCCGGCTGTCGCCCTCTCCCACGTTGGCAAAGGCGCAGTGCGCCGCCTCCTGGAAGGTCTTGCAGCCCGCGGCCGCCTTCGTGTTGACGTCGCGCAGATGGAAATAGCGGAAGCGCGCGGGATATTTTTCAATGTAGGCCACAGGGTCGAAGCCCGCCGCGGTCACCCAGCCGGTGTCCATGGCAAACTGTAGGTCGGGGGCAAAGCTCAGCAGCGCCTCGTAGAACGCAGCGTTGTTTTTGAATTCCCACAGATGGTTGTGATAGCGGATCGTCACACCAAAATCCTTCTGAATTCGCAGCACGACCTCATTGAGCGCCTGCGCTGCCTTCTTCTGCTCTTCCGGCACAAGCAGGCGCGCGTCGCCCAGATCGGGCTCGTCGAAGGCCACCATGCCGGAGGAGATCAGACTGCCGCAGCCGACCGCCGCCGCAAGGCGCGCGGGCGCGGCATAGGCCTCATAGACCTTCTGCGGGTCGTCCAGCAGATCGGAGATCTTCAGCAGAGTATGGATGCCCGCCAGCGTGACCCCGCTCTTTTCCAGCGCCGTGCGCAGCTCCTCGGCGCGGTCCGTGCCGAAAAAGCGCGCGCCGATCTCCACGATCTCGCTGCCGGTCAGGCTGATCAGCTTCAGGGTGTTTTCCAGATCCGTTGCGATTGCCTCAGCGTAGAGCACGCAGTGACTTCCAAGACGTATCATAGGGGTTCCTCCTTTGTTATTGCATGAGCGGCCGCAGCAGGGCCTGCGATTTCTTCAGGCCGTCCAGCACTCTGTCCAGACTGCCCTCGTACTGCTTGTCCTCGTGTTCGATGCTGATCGTTCCGTCGTAGCCGCAGCGGCGCAGCTCACCGATCAGACGCGCCCAGTCGATGTCGCCGTGGCCGGGAATTCTTGCGCTCCACCAGCGGAAATCCGTCAGGAAGCCGGTCTGCGCCAGAAGCGCCCGGTCGACGTGCATATCCTTGGCGTGGACGTGCAGAATGTGCGGCATAAACTCCTCGATGCAGGCATAGGGGTCAATAAACTGCCAGACCAGATGCGAGGGGTCGAAGGCGAGGCCCACGGCCGGCGTTTTCAGCCGGTCGAAGAGCATGCGCCACATGACGGGCGAGATTGCGATATTGCCCATGAGCGGGCAGTTTTCAAACGCGATGCGCACGCCGCACTTCTCCGCCAGCTCGATCACCGGCAGGAAGGTTTCGGCGACCTGCTCCAGACTGTGCACCGGCGTGGCGCGGATGGAATCCGCGGAGTCGTAAATGCCCTCGGCAATTTTCTTGTTAATGCCGGTGGAACTGACGACCTTGTCAACGCCCAGCTCGCCCGCAAAGACAATGCGCTTTTTCAGCTCCTCAATGTGGTGCTGCGCCTCTTCCCGGTCGGAGCTGAGATAGTTGCGGCAGTAGGTCAGCGCACTGATCTTCATGTCGTATTTCGCCAGTGTTTTCTCAAACAGCTCTCGGTCGAGGGGGAAAGTGGGACCAACCTCCATCGCATCAAAGCCGTTTTCCGAGGCCCAGCGGGTCACGGCCTCAAAATCCGTCATCCCGTACTTGACGAGAACGTTCGTCATAAAGCTGAGCTGCATCACCGCACCTCCTGCGCCAGCTTGTCCAGCCGCTCGGTTTCCTCCAGAATGGAAATGCCGTAATCCAGTCCGGTCGCCATGGTCTTTCCGGCGCGATAGGCGTCGATAAAGGCCGACACGCTCTCCGCGCAGGCAAGATAGGGAACCTCCGCCTCGGGCGCATTGTACCAGCAGGGGCGGGCGTTTTCCGCGAGCTTTGCTTCCATGGGACCGTAGCCCTCGCCGGGCTGCCGCGTCTGAACATAGAGCCGGTCGGGCTCCGCCAGACGGAAGCTCAGGATCGCATTGGCCGCCACGACCTCAAGCCGGCTGTCGACCGCGCCGACGCGGCTGAGCATCAGGCTGTACATTCCGCCGCCTTGCAGAGAGGCAAGCAGCATATCGCAGTCGTCGTTTTCCACCGGGCGCATCCCGTCCCTGCCGGCGCGCTCGCGAATGACTGTCGCCTGCTTCAGGCAGGGCGCTTCCAGCACCGGCTGGTCGGTTCCCAGAATGTAGCGCAGAAGATCCAGTGCATGGCTGCCGAAATCACCCAGCGCGCCGGTGCCGGAGATCGCGCGGACGAAGCGCCACTCCAGACCGATGCTCTCGTTGGCCAGACGGCTGCCGC
>CAKUMR010000022.1 GCA_934667865.1 uncultured Oscillospiraceae bacterium
AAGCAGCGGAAAGCACGGCATGGATTTATGAGGCAGAAATCCTGCCGTGTATGTAAAATGTCCTTGTGCCCGGTTGTGATTTTGTCGGGATTGTGTTTTCTGTTTTAACAAGAGCTTATAAAAACCGCAGCATGGAGCATATGGACCAGCACCATCCATGCTTCAAATACATATTTCTTGCGGCGGTACTTGTAAATTTCAATCATCCATCCGTCAAATTCTGCCGACATATGCGACCGTTTCGGTCGGGACGGCGAGCCGACCGTCGGTCGAATAGCGGCCAAAAATCTCGTCAATCTCCTCCCGGTATTCCGCATAGCGGGCGTCGCTTTCTTTCAGAGAATAGGACGAGGACAGCACGCGGTCGAGATAGCCCTGCCGGTCGTAGACCTGCGTATTGTCAGCGCAGAACACCTCGCAGCTTCCCGCAAAGAACGCCCTGCACTGCGCATCGCTGACCCCGTTGGAAAAGCCGTGGAATCCGGAACTGAATTTCTGCCGGAGCGCCGCAAGCGCTCTTGTACAGGCGGCCGTTTCGTCTCTGGAGTTGTAGACAAGGATCACCCTTCCGCCGGGCATCAGGACACGCCCGCACTCCCGCCGGAAGGCCTCGGCATCAAACCAGTGAAACGCCTGCGCGGCGGTGACATAGCCGACACTGTGGCCGGGGAGCTTCATATCAGCGTCGCTGCCGTTGACCGAGCGAAAGTTTTCGTTCCGGGAGAGCCTGCGCTCCGCCTGCTTCCGCATATCGCCGTTCGGCTCCACCGCAAAGACCCGGTAGCCGCAGTGCAGCAGCTGCTCCGTGAAGATTCCCGTGCCGGAGCCGACATCGGCAAAAACGCTCCCGTCCGGAATGTACAGCGTATTCTTGAAATAGTCGAAAAGTGCAGCGGCATACTTCGGGCGCGCTTTCGCATAGAGTTCGCCCTTGCCGTCAAAACGGCGCGTGTTGTCCACTTTCGTCACCTCTGTTCCCGCTGCCACACCATGACGTAATCTTTTTCGCCGGTGGTTTCGTCCATGCCTTCGCTTTGAATCACAAAACCTTCCCGCTCATAAAACCGGATCGCCCGGACGTTCTTTTGATAGACATTCAGGCGCAATCCGGTCTTTTTCGTTTTCAGAAAGTCCAGCAGGGACTTCCCGATGCCCTGCGACCGCGCCTCTTCGGAAACGAAAATGCCCTCAACGTATTCGCCGTTCACGCCCGCAAAGCCCAGAATTTCTCCGTTCTTTTCACAGGCGTAGACCTCCGCCTGCGGCAGCAGCTCCTTCACCACCGCCCGATTGCGCCTCCAGTATTCGGGAGAAATAAAGTCGTGCGCCTGTAGATTCGCAGCCAGCCATAGATCGGCCGTCTGATCAAGATCTTCTGATCGGAATGCTCGTACCATAATCACCGTTCCCCACAGGTTTGAATTTCATTTAACTTTGCAGGATGTATTTTACTATAATTTCAGCAGAATTACAATTGTTTTCGAACAAATTCCGCAAAGATCTGTGTTGCTGCGGGGAAGTCAACGATCATCTCGAATAACAGCTTCCAGCCAAGTGCCGGCTGCACATCTGGATGGGCAGCGCTTGCGAACGCATCGATTCAAAGATAGTTTATAGCGGCAGGCACGCAAATGCGTGCCTGCCGCTATACTGCACACGTTTTCTATATGTAATATCTCAACTTTCCCGCGGAGTACAACACTACACGAAACACAAATCCCATGATATAGTTATGGTTATTGTACTCGGCGGGGACAAAATTGTCAATATTTTTGCAAAATAACCGAGCCGTTTTGCCTCGCGCGGAAGAAAAGCGGTGCATTGCATCCCGCTTTCGCGCAATCGCCGTCAGTATTTCAGTCAGAACAGTGCTTCAGGAGGTATGCAATGTCACGCAGAGGAGAAAACATTTACAAGCGCAAGGATGGACGCTGGGAAGGCCGCTGCATTGTCGGCCGAAAACCGGACGGCTCGGCGATATACCGTTATTTATATGATAAGACCTATAAGGGTGTCAAGGAAAAGAAACGCTGCGCTGCACAGGAAAAGGCGGCCTTGAAGGATGTGCCCGCGCTTGGCCGCATTCTTGACACATGGCTGGAAAGCAAGCGCGGCATGGTGAAGGAGTCTACATATACGCGGTACTGGCTGCATATCGAGCGTTATCTGCGGCCAGCCTTCGGACGGCTGGACACCAACGAAATGACGACGGAGGCGGTCAGGGATCAGGTGCAGTTCCTGCTGACGCGCGGAAGGCGGGACGAAAACGGCGGACTTTCCCCGAAAACCGTTTCCGATCTTCTTTCCATCCTGCGCGAGATCGCGGCCTTCTCCGCCGCCTGCGGCTGCGAGTTGCCCTGTCGATTGGAAGGTCTGAGCATTAAGCGAAAACCGCTTGAAATGCGCGTGTTCACGACCGAGGAGCAGGCAGCGCTGACCCGATACTTGCTGGAGAACACGGATTTGTACAGATTTGGTGTTTTGATCTGCCTGTACACCGGCATCCGCATCGGAGAGCTTTGCGCGCTGCAATGGGAGCATTTTTCGCTGGAAGAACGAAAGCTCCGCATCTGCGGAACCTTGCAGCGCCTCTGTGATCCGGACGGAGATTCCGGGAAGCGGACGCGCATCGTGATCTCAAGCCCGAAAAGCGCCCATTCCGTGAGGACGATCCCACTTCCGGGCTTTTTACTTCCGATAATCTCCGTGTTTTACGGGCAGGAAAAGCACTATATTTTAAGCGGCACCCCAAAGCCGGTGGAACCGCGCGTGCTGCAATACCATTTTAAGAAGTACATTGCGAATTGCGAGATCGCGGATGCAAACTTCCATGCGCTGCGGCACACATTTGCAACGCGCTGCGTGGAGGCCGGATTTGAAATCAAGAGCCTGAGTGAAATTCTCGGCCATGCGGATGTGAACATCACGCTCAACCGGTATGTCCATTCCTCTTTTACGTTGCAGGCTTCAAATATGGAAAAGCTCTCGCTGGTGCTCTGATCGCCGTCAGAATCGTCGTCAAACATTGAAAAATGCTTTGGAAATTATGCGGATTTCAACTGTTTTCGTGTAGTGTTGTACTCTGCGGGAGAGGAGGGGGAACACTGCCGCTCTCCGGAGGGAGGAGAGGTATTTTCCCTGCCGCGCTGCTGAACCACCGCTCGATTGCCGGCGGCCGGACAGCACATCCCAGCTCCGGCACAGCTGCATCCCTCTGATCCGCCGTTTGGGAGAAATCTGTTATGTTTCCGAAAGTATTATTTTATATACACAATCTGATCAGCCTTTCCCTGCTCCTGTTTGCGGTGTCCCGCAGCCTTATACCGAAATATCGCCAGAGGACAATGCTCCTGCTCAGCGGCGGTATTCTGTCGGCATGCACCCTGCTTGCCTATTTTTCAGAAAGATACCCCTTCGTGGACACAGTTCGTCCCTTTGTTATGATGGCAATCTTCTTTTCTTCCGCGCTGTTTCTCTATCAGGACAAGCCCTTCCGCAAGCTGCTGGTCATGCTCTGCAATTACTTCGCGCTCCTTGCGACGGAAGTGTTCATGTATCTGACCAATCCGGCAAAAAATAATTTGGTCATACAGAGGGACTTCTCTGTGGTAAGCCCCCTGTGGTATGTTCTCTATCTTGGGTATCAGTCTATTCTACTCCTGATTCTTTATATAGCCTTTCGCAGAAAAAAACTTGATGATGTCGACAGTCTCCCTATAAAGCAGTATTGGTTTTTTCTGTTTTTTCCCATTTCCCAGTTTGTCCTGCTCAACGGTGCACTCTCCCCGCTCATAGAGAGCATCTCACCGCGGGCATCCATATTCGTTGCGGGGTTTGTTGTGCTCTGCGTTATTGCGGATTATATCTGGTTCCGGCAACTCCGCAAAATGACGGATAACGTCCGGCTGCAAACGGAAAATGATCTGCTCGGCAAGCGCATCGAGGCTCAGCGGGAATATTATAAAACGCTCTCGGCAAACTACGCCGATATGGCGGTCATGCGCCATGATATTGCAAACCATATCTATTCGATCCGCGCCCTGCTTCAGGACGGCAAGCCGGAAGAGGCCATGCAGTATGCCGCCAAACTGGAAAAAAGCCGCGTGGCGCAGGACATTTTGAGCGATTGCAGGAATTCCGTCGTGCAGTCGTTCCTGCGTCATAAGCTGAACGAATTGCGTGAGCAGAAGCTGTCTGTCGACTTCCGGGTGAATCTGGCGCCGGTGACGGGCATTTCGGATACGGATTTAATCATTGCAATTGGGAATATGCTGGACAACGCTGTCGAAGCGTGTGCATTAGCACAGCAGCACAGCATTCACCTGTCCGTGAAGCAGCGCGACGGCTATGTTCAGGTCGAAACAGAGAATACATACCCACAAAGCATAACATCTCATAAACGCCGCATTGCATACTTGAAGCGTGGCCTCGGCACCTCCATCTTGCAGGTGCTCGCCGAGCAGTACCACGGGAAATACCTCTCTGTCCGCGAGGATGGAATCCACCACGCAGTTCTGACCATGCAGGAAGGCAAAATGTGAGCGATACCCGGCACAGAGAGTATACAAACAGCAGCACCATTGAATCTGACCGATTCAATGGTGCTGCTGTTTTTATATTTTGCTGAATGTATCGATCGTTGCCGCCCGAGCCTCGGCAAATTCTCTGGCGGCGGACGAGCGGTAGGTTCGACTGATCGGAACCGCAGAGCCGTCAACCAGCAGGAAATTCTTCCCGATCAGGGAATTGATCTTTGCGGAATTGACCCAGAAGCTCTGATGGCTGCGGATAAAGCTGCCGTGGGGAAGCTCACTGATCAGCTCGCCCGGCGCGGCGCGGACAAAAAGCTCACTGTCCACGGTTTTGATCCTTGTACGGTAAGTAACGCGCTCCAGATACAGGATATCCTTCAGCGGAAGGCGGCGCAGAGTGCGCTGCTGCTGAATGACAATGAATGGCTCCGGGTGCGGAAGCTCCAGCGCAGAAGCCGCCTTTTCCAGCGCCGCGGGCAGATATTTCTCCATATCCGTTTTTAATATGTACCAGATGTGCTCTGCATAATATGCGTCGTATGCATACCGGGTAAAGCCGGTCAGGAATATGATCTTGCACTGCGGACACAACTGATTGATCTGTTCCGCCAGAGGGATGCCCTCGATTTTGGGCATTTCCACGTCCAATATGGCAATGTTCGGAACGTCCCCCACGCGGATCCGCGCGAGCAGCTCCTGCGGCGCGGAAAAGGTCTGCACTTCAAAGGCTGAGGAGCGGGGAAGCGAAGAAATATATTTGGCGGTATGTTCGAGGTGCAGGCGATTATCATCGCATAGGAATAGCTTTATCATCTTTCCTCCTGACTGTGCGCTTTCTGCGTCACATGCGCCGGGGTTCCGTTGAAATACTAATATAGCACAGAAATTGGTAAATGTCGACAGAAATTAAGAAATACTTCAAAGTTCGTTTGCGTACATTTGAACAAGAATTTGAAATGTTTATAATCCGCACTTTCGCGTTGATAACCCGCACACAAAACAAAAATGGTACGATGTATAATAATGCTGTGGTTTCGCGCTTTCTGAATCTTTGCCGATAGAAATCGCCTAACTTTGCATCACGTTCATAAAGAAATCGTAGGGAGGAAGGAAAATGTATCAGGAAACATCTCCACAGAAACGAAGCGGATCGCACAAGGCATTACGTGTGCTTGTAGCGATCCTTTCCATGATTGTGGTTTCCGCAGTTGTTGCGTTGGCCATACACGAACTCAGAAGCACCCCGGCAGAAGCCGTGGAAAACGGCCTGTCTGCCTATGAGCTTGCGCAGCAGTGCGGCTATGACGGAAGCGTCGAAGAATGGCTCAATTCTCTGCATGGGAAGTCCGCCTATGAGATCGCTGTGGAAAATGGCTACAGCGGCACAGAAAAAGATTGGAGCAATGCGCTGGCGGCAGCGGCAGAACAGCCGGCCGTTCGTATCAGCTCCGCAAAATTCTCTGTCGATGGGGAGCTGATTCTTGTCCTGTCGGATGGTACTGAGCTGGATCTCGGCAGGGCTGTCGGCGCAAATGGAAAGGACGGCGTCGATGGCAAAAATGGCGTCAACGGCAAAGACGGCGTCAACGGCAAAGACGGCGTCAACGGCAAGGACGGCATCGATGGCAAGGACGGCGTCGACGGCAAAGACGGCGTCGACGGTAAGGACGGTGTCAACGGTAAAGACGGCATCAACGGCAAGGACGGTGTCAACGGCAAGGACGGCGTCGACGGCAAGGACGGTGTCAACGGTAAAGACGGCATCAACGGCAAAGACGGCGTTGACGGCAAAGACGGCGTTGACGGCAAGGACGGCGTCGACGGCAAGGACGGTGTTGGGATTTCCGGCGCAGCCGTCAATACGGACGGACAGTTGGTTCTCACCTTCTCGGACGGAGCTTCTGTCAACCTCGGCAAAATCGTCGGTACAAACGGTACAAACGGCATCGGTATTTCCGATTCGGTGATCAACGCAGCCGGAGAGCTGGTACTTACCTATACGGACGGCCAGACGGCAAATCTCGGCCGGGTGATCGGCGCAGCAGGCAAAGACGGTGTCGATGGCAAAGATGGCGTTGACGGCAGAGATGGCGTCAGCGTAACCAATTCTGTGATCAACGGCAAGGGTGAGCTGGTACTCACTTATTCCGACGGCAAGACAGCCAATCTGGGCGCAGTGGTGGGAAAGAACGGCACAGATGGCACGAATGGCGCAGACGGCATCGGCATCGCTTCAGCTGAGCTGAACTCCGACGGCGAGCTGGTTCTTTCCTTCACAAACGGTCAGCGCTCCAATCTGGGAGCCGTTGTCGGCGCCGCCGGCAAGGATGGCACCGACGGCAAAGACGGCGTTGATGGCAAGGACGGCATCGGCCTTGTAAATTCCGAAATCAACGCAAGAGGCGAGCTCGTCCTTACTTACTCCAACGGCACGGTCAAGAATCTGGGCGCCGTTGTCGGTGCCGCCGGCAAGGACGGCATCGACGGCAAAAATGGTACCGACGGCCTCAACGGCACAGACGGCAAGGACGGTGTCGGCATCCAGACCATCGAGGTCAGCACTGCGGGCGAGCTCCAGATCCGGCTCACCAACGGCACGGAGATGAACCTCGGCAGCATCAAGGGTACCGACGGCAAGGACGGCATCAACGGCAAGGATGGCGCCAATGGCAAAGACGGCATCGGTATCCAGAGCACTTCTGTCAATACCCTCGGCGAACTGGTGCTTGTTTATACGGACGGCAGTACGGTCAACCTCGGCAAGGTCGCCGGGATCGACGGCAAAGACGGCAAGGACGGCATCGACGGGAAAGACGGTGTCGACGGCAAGGATGGAGTCAATGGTAAGGACGGCATCGGCATTACCGATACAGGCCTCAATAACGCAGGCGAGCTGGTGCTCACCTATTCCGACGGAACCGTGAAAAGCCTCGGCGTTATCGTCGGCCGTGACGGCACAGACGGCAAAAACGGCACAGACGGTAAAGATGGTCAGGACGGTAAGGATGGTACCGGCATCTCCGGCGCAGCATTGACGGACAATGGCGAGCTGGTGCTGCACTTCTCCGACGGCAGCAGCATCAATCTGGGCCGTGTTTCCGGCAAGGACGGGAAAGACGGCATCGACGGCAAAAACGGAACCGACGGCCTCAACGGCAAGGATGGCGTTGACGGCAAGGACGGCGCGGATGGCATCGGCATCGACAAGGTCGTGATCGACGACTCCGGCAATCTCTCCGTAACAATGACCAACGGCACCGTTCTGAGTCTCGGCAATATCCGGGGGGCAGACGGAATTGGCATCACAAAATCAGAGCTCAACACCTCCGGTGAGCTGCTGCTGACCTATACGGACGGCAATGTCGTCAACCTCGGCAGGGTTGTCGGCCGCGACGGCACAAACGGTGTCGGTATTTCCAGCGTCGTCGTTACATCCGACGGAAGACTCACCGTCTCCCTGACCGACGGAACCAATCTGGATCTCGGCAATATTCGCGGCGAAAAGGGCGAGCCCGGTGAACAGGGCGAAAAGGGTGAAAAAGGCGACCCCGGCGCAGCAGGTAAAGACGGTGTCAACGGCAAGGACGGTATCAACGGCAAGGACGGTATCAACGGCGCCAATGGTGTCGGCATTTCCTCTGCATATGTGGACGACAATCTGCACCTGATTCTAGTGCTGACGGACGGAACCACCATCGACGCGGGCTATGTCGGTGTTTCCTCCGGTGAAACTCCCGTCTCCTACACCGTCAGGTTCGTGGATTACGACGGCACGGTGCTGAAAACCGAAACCGTTTCTTCCGGCAAGAGTGCAACCGCTCCTGCGGCCCCCAGCCGTCCCGGGTATCAGTTTACCGGCTGGGACAGAGATTATTCCAGTGTGACATCCGATCTGACCGTTACGGCCCAGTACCAGAAAATCGCAGCCGCAACCATTCTGGTTTCCAACGTCACCGCCAAAGCCGGACAGAGCATTGAAGTTCCCATTCTGCTTCTGAACAATCCGGGCGTGGCAGGCGCCAAGATCACGATCTCCTATGATACCGCACTGACGCTGCGCGGCGGCGTGAGCGGCGATGCCTTTGCCGAGCTGCAATACACAAAGCCCGGCAAATATGTCAGCCCGTGCAATTTCACGTGGGACTCCGAAAGCGGCATGGTCACAGCGGACGGTACGATTCTCACACTTACCTTTGATGTCCCCGCAAGCGCCGTCTCCGGTGACACCTTCCAAATCCTCTGCAGCTATCGAAACGGCGACATCTACGACGAAGATCTGAACGACGTTTCCTTTGAAGTGATCAGCGGCACGATCACCGTAGAATGAGCCCGGATAAAGCGGCACAGAGGAAAGAAAAATGCTGACCAAACAAATCAACAGGCTGTGGCTGCCGGCACTGGCCGCCGTGCTTGCCGGACTTCTTCTGTCCGGCTGCGCCGGCCGGTCCCCGGCCGCACACACCGTTACCTTTCTGGACGAGGATGCCGCCGTTCTGTCCGTGCAGACCGTAACGCACGGGCAGGCCGCCGCGGCTCCGGTAGTTTCCGACAGTACAGGGCACGTTTTTGCCGGTTGGGACGGGGACTTTCGCTGCGTCACGGAAAATCTGACGCTTACTGCGCAGTATATCCCTTCCAAAAATCCCACGCTCTTTGTCCCGCAGGCAGCAGGCTCCGCCGGCGAAGCCGTCCTCCTTCCGGTCAAGATCGTCAATAATCCCGGTATCGCCGGCGCCAAGATCACATTGGTTTATGACCCTGCGCTGACGCTCAGCGGCGCGGTATGCGGCGACGCGCTTTCCCGGCTCGATTATACCGAACCGGGGAGATACGAAAGCCCGTGCAGCTTCACCTGGGATTCCGAGCACGGAACCGCCGATGATGACGGCGCGATGGTATGGCTGACCTTTACGCTGCCCGCAGACGCCGCCTCCGGCAGGCGCTATGCCGTCAATTGCATTTATCAGGAGGGCGACATTTTCGACGAGGCCCTGAACGATGTAGCATTTGAAACCATAAACGGTGGGATCACCGTAAATTAACAGAAAGAAGGCTGAATATCTTGAAAAAACGGATCATTTCCATCCTTCTGGCGGTCGTTCTCTGCGTGTCATGGCTGCCGCTGCGCAGTTCTGCCGCGCTGGACACCACGGTCTATACCGAGCCAACGATCGTCGTGGACAGCAAGAGCGCATCCAGCGGCTCCACGGTAAGCGTGGATCTGCTCGTTGTGAACAATCCCGGCATGGCCGGCGCGAAAATCACCGTTTCCTATGCTGAAGAGCTGACGCTGCTGGAAGCGGTCAGCGGCGAAGCCTTCGCCGCACTGGATTACACCCGCCCCGGCGTATTTACAAGCCCCTGCAACTTCAACTGGGACTCTGAAAATGCCGAGGTCAGTCAGGACGGAACGCTGCTGACGCTCACCTTCCGCGTCAGTCCGGACGCGCCCGCGAACAAAAAGCTCGATGTGAACATCAGCTACCGCTACGGCGATATTTACAACAGAGATCTGGATTCTCTGAAGTTTGATATGGTCAGCGGCTATGTGAATGTGATCAATTACATTCCCGGCGATGTGAACTCCGACAATGCTGTAAACGGCAAAGACGTCACGCTGCTTCGCCGCTACAACGCGGGCGGCTACGATGTTTCCATCAAGAGAGCGGCCGCCGATGTCAATGACGACCTCACCATCAACGGCAAGGACGTCACGCTGATCCGCCGCTTCAATGCGGGCGGCTATGATGTCGAGCTGCTGCCCTCCAGACTGTGCGACCATGTCATGCAGGCAACTGCCGCCAAATCCCCGACCTGCACGAAGCCCGGCAACTGCGCTTACTGGTACTGCACCGTCTGTCAGAAGTATTTTACCGAGGAAAACGGTGTAACGGAAATTGCCCTTGAAAAGACGGTTCTCGACGCGACCGGGCACACCGAGGTCATTGACCCCGCCGTCGCGCCGACCTATACAAGCAGCGGCCTGACCGAGGGCTCTCACTGCTCCGTATGCAGTACCATTCTGGTCAAGCAGCAGGTGCTGCCGCCGCTGGAAAAGAAGCAGTATTCTATCACCTACCACATTGCAAACAGCGATACTTATCTGGCAAAGCAGACCATCGAAAACAACAACCCCGCCACCTACACGGCAGAA
>CAKUMR010000023.1 GCA_934667865.1 uncultured Oscillospiraceae bacterium
GACAATCTGTCCAATGCCAAGGCGGACGTGATCGAGAAAATTAAGACCATCACTGGCGTTGCTCCTGTGTTCTATCAGGACGACGTGTGCGACAGAGCGGCGCTGGAAAAGATCTTCCGTGCGCACCGGATCGACGCGGTCATCCACTTTGCCGGTCTGAAGGCGGTGGGCGAGAGCTGCCGCATCCCGCTGGCCTACTACCGCAACAATCTGGACTCCACGCTGACGCTGCTGGAGGTCATGGCGGAGTCCGGCTGCAAGAAGCTGGTTTTTTCCTCCTCCGCGACGGTTTACGGCCCGGAAAATCCCGTGCCCTATGTGGAATCCATGCCGGCGCACCTTGCCACCAATCCCTACGGCTGGACGAAGATCATGATCGAGCAGATCCTGCGCGACTACACGGCGGCAAATCCGGACTTCTCGGCGGTGCTGCTGCGCTACTTCAACCCCATCGGCGCACATGAATCCGGCCTGCTTGGCGAGGATCCCAACGGCATCCCCAACAATCTGATGCCCTACATCGCCCGCGTTGCCGCCGGAAAGCTGGAGAAGCTGACCGTGTTCGGCGACGACTATCCCACCCCGGACGGCACCGGCCTGCGCGACTATCTGCACGTGGTCGATCTTGCCAAGGGGCACCTCAAGGCGCTGGAGTATGCCGAAACACATACGGGCGCGGAGGCATTCAACCTCGGCACCGGGTGCGCGGTGAGCGTGCTGGAGCTGGTGCACACCTTTGAAAAGGTCAACGGCGTCAAAGTCAACCATGTGATCGGCCCGCGCCGCGACGGCGATCTTGCCAAGTGCTGGGCAGACACCGCGAAGGCAAAGGACGTGCTCGGCTGGACGGCGGAAAAGACCGTCGAAGATATGTGCCGCGACACGTGGAACTTTGTGAAGAAACAGCAGTAAAAAACAGCGGCCCGCCGGAACCCCGGCGGGCCGCTGGTTGATACATCAGACGTTGCGGAAGCGGTATTCTGCGTATTTATGGAAGTGCTCGCCCCTGCGCAGCAGGGTGGAGGGGAATTCCGGGTGGTTGGGGCTGTCGGGATAGAACTCCGGTTCCAGAGCGACGCCGGAGTGCTTCTCCTTGAGGAACTCGCCGCTGTAGACCTGAAGCGCGGGGAAGTCCGTGTGCAGCTCCAGCTCCACGCCGCCGGCACTCGTGCGGCAGGCGCACTCGCCGTCCAGCGGGAAGCAGTGGTCGACGCAGCCCTCGATGGCCTTTCCCTGCGAGAAGTCCAGCAGTCCGGCGGATTTCACCGGCGCGCCGCAGGGGAGCAGCGCCGCGTCTACGGGCAGGACGGTCGTTCCGTTGATCCAGAGGCGGGCGTCCAGCACCGTGGGCGCACCGTCCAGATTGAAGTACAGGTGCGTCGTGGGGGCAAAGTAGGTGTCCGCGTCGCAGTCGCCCTCAAAGTCGATGCGCATCCGGTCGCCCGCGACCGTATAGGTGACGGCGATAGCCAGATTGCCGGGGTAGCCGTTGTCGCCGTCCGGGGAGAGCAGACGGAAGCGCACGGCGCTGTCCCCGCAGACCTCGGCGTCCCAGATGCGGCGGTCATAGCTGTTTTTGCCGCCGTGCAGCTGGTTCTTGCCCTCGTTTGCGGGCAGCTCGTAGGTCTTGCCGTTCAGGGTGAAGCGCGCACCACCGATGCGGTTGGCATAGCGGCCGACAATGGCGCCGAGATAGGCATCACTGTCCAGATACTCCTGCGCCGTTTCAAAGCGCAGCGCGACCGGACGGCCGTCGAAGCGGAAGTCGATCACCGTTGCGCCCAGCGTCATCACGCGGACGGAAAGCCGCTCCGAGGAGATCGTATAGCTGTCATAGCCGAAAAAATCTGATTTCTGAATCATGGGGAGTCCCTCCGTTCTTCAAATTAAAAGGCTCCGGCGCGTTTCGGCACCGGAGCCATGAGGATCACTTTGCGTATTCCGTCGCCTTGGTTTCGCGGATGACGTTGATCTTGATCTGGCCGGGATATTCCAGCTCGGATTCGATCTTCTTTGCAATCGCGCGGGCGAGCAGCGTCATGTTGTCCTCGGAGACCTCCTCGGGCTTGACCATGATGCGAACCTCGCGGCCGGCCTGGATCGCAAAGGACTTTTCGACACCGGGGTAAGTGCCGGTCAGCTCCTCCAGCTTTTCCAGACGGCGGATATAATTCTCCACGTTTTCGCGGCGAGCGCCGGGACGTGCGGCGGAGATGGCGTCGGCCGCCTGTACAAGGCAGGCGATAACCGTGCGCGGCTCCACGTCGTTGTGGTGCGCTTCGATCGCATGGATGACGTCGGGGGATTCGTTGTATTTCCGCGCGAGCTCGACGCCGAGCTGCACGTGGCTGCCTTCCATCTCGTGGTCGACGGACTTGCCGAGGTCATGCAGCAGACCTGCGCGCTTGGCAAGCGCAACATCCACGCCCAGCTCGCTGGCGAGCAGGCCGGAGATGTGGGCGACCTCGATGGAGTGGTTCAGAACGTTCTGACCGTAGGAAGTACGGAACTTCTGGCGGCCGAGGAGCTTGATCAGCTCCGGGTGCAGGTTGTTCACGCCCGTTTCAAATGCGGCGCGCTCGCCCTCCTGCTTGATGACGCGGTCGACCTCCTTGCGGGCCTTTTCCACCAGATCCTCGATGCGGGTCGGATGGATGCGGCCGTCGGCAATCAGCTTCTCCAGCGCCAGACGCGCGATCTCGCGGCGCACGGGGTCAAAGGAGGAAACGGTGATGGCCTCCGGCGTGTCGTCGATGATCAGATCGACGCCCGTGATGGATTCCAGCGTGCGGATGTTGCGGCCCTCGCGGCCGATGATGCGGCCCTTCATTTCGTCGTTGGGCAGCGGCACCACGGAAACGGTCGCCTCGGCGGAATGATCGGCGGCGCAGCGCTGGATGGCGATGGAGATAATCTCGCGCGCCATCTGCTCGGCGTTTTCCTTGAGATCCGATTCGATCTCGCGGATCTTGACGGCGGAGTCGTGGCGGCATTCGTTTTCAAGGTTCTGCAGGAGCTGCGCCTTGGCGTCCTCCTGCGTCAGACCGGAGATCTTTTCCAGAACCTCCAGCTGGCTCTTCTTGATGAGGTTGACCTCATCCTGCGTGGCGGCAACGGCGGCCTGACGCTTGCGCAGATCGTCCTCCTTGCGCTCGAAGGTATCGAGCTTCTTGTCCAGAGACTCTTCCTTCTGCTGCAGGCGGCGCTCCTGCTTCTGCAAATCAGCCCGGCGCTCTTTGACTTCCTTTTCGTATTCTGTGCGGGATTTATGGATCTCTTCTTTGGCTTCGACCAGCATCTCGCGCTTTTTGTTCTCGCCGCCCTTGATGGCTTCGTTGATGATGCGCGTTGCTTCCGATTCCGCGCTGCCGATCTCTCGCTCGGCAACCTTTTTGCGGTAGGCAAAGCCGACCAGGAAGAAAATAACTGCTACTGCTAATACTCCTACACCAATGAGGAGAAAATAGTACCATTCCATATCCTTGAATACACCTCCTGTTCTTCAGTATTGGGGAATGGGACGCGCCTGCGCCCCAAGATAAAGCAACGTCCGCAGCCACCACCCCTTGCGGCGGCAGGACAAACTAATCCACCGTTTATTGTACCTGCAAGGACGTGCGTTGTCAAGGGAATATCGTGGATTTTTGTCGCTCCGCCGCGCACGCGCAGGAAAAGCCGCCGCCGCGGCTTCTTGACAAGCGGGAAAGAATCGTCTATACTGAACTACAGAAATCCTTCCGAAAGGAGGCGCACACATGTCCTTACGCGATGAGTGGAAGAAAACAGGAAAAGACCTCGGTCACGCTTTTCAGGGACTGGGTAAGTCCATTGTCCGTTCCGTCAAGACGGGGGTAGACAAGGCGGACGACTGGGCAAGCTCCGATGATGCTCCTGCATCCGAGGCTACCGAAACCAAGCAGGCCGAGCCAGTGGAAAAGTCGGAATAATGAAGGAAACGGAATCTGCTGATTTCAGCGGAGATTCCTAAAAAATGCAGACCGGTAAACGGTCTGCATTTTGTCAGTTTTCCGAAAGAAATTCTTCAAAGGAAGCGGCAAAGCTCTCCTGCGCGAAGCGGCGCAGTGCGGCACAGTAATCCTCATAAGCGGCAAGCAGTTTTTCTGCCTTTGATGAAAGGGTCGCACCTCCTCCGTGCCTGCCGCCCGTGGTGGATACCAGCAGCTTGAAGCCCAACGCTTCTTCTGAGGTTTTGACGATCGTCCACGCCTTGGAATAGGCCATGCCCATCGAGGCCGCCGCCGCGCGCAGGGACTTCAATTCCCGCACCCGGCGCAGCAGCTCCGCAATGCCGGGGCCGAAGCACTTTTCCTCCGTGAACAGCCGGATCGTCAGAACCGGTCGTAATGATTTCTTTTCCATAAACACAGTATACCATGCGAGGCGGAGTCCGTCAATGTTTTGCGGTTGACGAAAGGCGGTCCGCGTGTTATTCTATAAATAAAATAACGTATTGGAGCGGCCTATGGCATCTTTTGCGGAACAACTGCATCTTACGCGCGGCCTGACCGCCATCATCGGCGGCGGGGGAAAGACGTCGCTTCTGTACCGGCTGGCGGAGGAGCTGTCGGTTTGCGGCAGCGTGATTGTTGCGACCTCCACGCACATCTGGCCGCCGGAGCATTTACCGGTGCTGGAGCGGACACAGGCGGTCCGGGGGGTCGTGTGTGTCGGCAGCCGCTGCGAAAGCGGAAAGCTCGGTGCGCCCGCGCAGTCCTTTTCCGAGCTGGCGCGGTTGGCGGAGTTTGTCCTCGTCGAGGCGGACGGCTCCGCCGGACGGCCGCTCAAGGCGCATCTGCCGCATGAGCCGGTGATCCCGGAAAACGCCGCGCAGGTGATCGCGGTCGTCGGCCTGAGCGGGATGGGACGTCCCATCTGCGAGGCGGCGCACCGGCCGGAGATATTTGCGCGGCTGGCGGGCGCGGCGGCCGACACCCCGGCTGCGCCGGAACACGCGGCGCGGGTTCTGGTGGCGGAGGGACTGCACACACGGGTGCTTCTGAATCAGGCCGACGCGCCGGAGCGTATTGCCGCAGGAGAGCGGCTGGCGGAAGGACTTCCCTGCCATACGGTGCTTGCCTCGCTTCAAAAAGGAGAGATACTATGCTCGTACTGATCCGCGGCGCGGGGGATCTTGCCTCCGGCATTGCTCTGCGCCTTCACCATGCACATATGAACGTGGTCATGACCGATCTGCCGCATCCGACGGCCATCCGGCGGACGGTCTGCTTCTCACAGGCGCTGCTGTTCGGCAGCATGCAGGTCGAGGACGTCACCGCCGAGCGCGCCGCGTCCGTGCGGGACATTCCGGCAATTCTGGAGCGCGGAAACATCGCGGTGCTGGCCGACCCGGAGGCGAAGTGCATCGCGCAGCTGCATCCGGACGCCGTCGTGGACGCAATTCTGGCCAAGCGCAACCTAGGAACGCGCATCACGGATGCGCCCTGCGTCGTCGGCGTGGGGCCGGGCTTCACCGCCGGGGTGGACTGCCACGCGGCGGTGGAAACGATGCGCGGCCACTATCTTGGCCGGGTCATCACGGACGGCAGCCCCATTCCGAACACGAACATTCCGGGGCTGATCGGCGGCTTTGCGGGCGAGCGCGTCCTGCGGGCGCCGGCTGACGGCATATTCCGCCAGCTGCAGGACATCGGCACGGTGGTCAAGGCCGGGGATACTGTCGGCGAGGTCGCGGGCGAGCCGATGCGCTGCCACATTGACGGCGTCCTGCGCGGGATTCTGGCCGACGGCACGCCCGTGCACAAGGGCATGAAATCCGGCGACGTCGACCCGCGCGGCGAAACGGCGTACTGCAATACCGTGTCTGACAAGGCGCTGGCCGTCGGCGGCGGTGTTTTGCAGGCGGTTCTGCAATTTACGAGAATATTGGAGGGACGTTGAATCATGGAAGATATCAAACTGACCAAGCTGGCCAAATGCGCCGGCTGCGGCGCCAAGGTGGGCGCGGGCGTGCTGGCGAAGCTGCTCGACGGCATCAAGGTCCATTCCGACCCGAATCTGCTGGTCGGCTTTGACAAATCGGATGATGCCTCGGTCTACAAGGTCACGGACGAGCTTGCGCTCGTGCAGACCGTGGACTTTTTCCCGCCCATTGACGACGATCCTTACACCTTCGGGCAGATCGCCGCGACCAACGCACTGTCCGATGTCTACGCCATGGGCGGCGAGCCGAAGCTGGCGCTGAACATCATGGCGGTGCCGGACAGCCTGCCGAAGGAGGCCGTCCACGCCCTGCTGCGCGGCGGCTACGACAAGGTCTATGAGGCCGGGGCGATCATCACGGGAGGTCACAGCATTCTGGACGACGAGCCGAAGTACGGCCTTGCCGTCACGGGCTTTGTCCACCCGGACAGACTCCTGACGAATTCCGGTGCGAAGGCGGGGGACGTGCTCTTCCTGACAAAGCCGCTGGGGATCGGAATCCTGACGACGGCGGGCAAGGCGGAGCTGCTGGAGCCGGAGGAGCGCGCGCACGTCACGGCGCTCATGACGACGCTCAACAAGGGCGCGCGCGACGTGATGGTCAAATACCGTGTTCATGCCTGCACGGATGTGACGGGCTTCAGCCTGATGGGGCACGGACTGGAGATGGCGCAGGGCAGCGACACGGAGCTGCATATCGACACCGCGCAGGTCGATTTCCTGCCGCGGGCGGTGAACTTTGCCGATATGGGAATCCTGCCCGCAGGGATGTATCGCAACCGCAATTTTGCGGAGGAATTCGTGGACGCGGGCGAGGTGCCGCTGGCCGTGCAGGACGCGCTGTACGATCCACAGACCTCCGGCGGCCTGCTCATTGCCGTGCATCCGGACGACGCCGAGGCGATGTATGCGGAGCTGAAAAATGCCGTACCCTCGGCGCAGCGCATCGGCACGGTGGAAGCCTATCGCGGCGGGAAACGGATATTCCTGAAATAAAAACGCAAAAAACGGGGTTTTCCCGTTTTTTGCAAAGCACTGCTTGCGAACATGAATTCACAATGATCGAACGAAAGGCGGGATTCCCATGGCAACGAGGGGAAGACGGGTCCACTCCATTGAAAAATCCATCCAGCTTCTCGACTGCTTCTGGCAGGAGCGGCGGCCTCTCTCATTGAGCGAGCTGGAACGCATGACCGGCTGGGCGAAGAGCACCATCCACGGCCTGCTTGCCTCCATGCTGGACTCGGCTGTGATTGAGCAGAACGAAACCGACGGGAAATACCGGCTGGGCTATCACCTGTTTGAGCTGGGAAGCGCCGTCAGTCAGGGGTGGAATGTGCCGGAGGTCTGCAAGCCGCATTTGCAGGGCATTGTCGATCAGCTCCGCGAGTCGGCCTATCTGGCGCGGCTTTCGGGCGACGAACTGATCTTAGTGGACTGCGAGGAGCCGCACACGAATTTTCGCGTGGCCTCCGAGGCCGGGACGCGCCTGCCGCTGCACTGCACGTCGCAGGGCAAGATCATCCTCGCTAACCGTCCTGCCAGCGAGGTCGGGGCGCTGCTGCGCCGTAGGGAGCTGCACGCCTATACGGATGCGACGGTCACGGACGCGCAGACGCTTTTGCAGGAGCTTCCGGCGCTGAAGCGCGCGGGCTACGCCGAGGAGCGGCAGGAATACCGGCTGGGACTGCAATCCGTTGCCGCGCCGATCTTCGACAGCCGCGGCGCTTGCAGCTATGCCATCGGCGTGATCTGCATGGCGACGGTGAGCGAGGAGCGCTTCGTGCAGATGCGCACGGCGGTCGCGGCGGCGGCCTGGGCGGTGTCGGCGGAGCTGGGCTGGCAGAATCGGGGAAGATGATTCAGACTGTTACGGAAGTAAATTAAAAAATCCCGTCCATAAGACGGAAAGTCTGTCAAAAAAACCTATCCAGCCAAAATATTCGGAGGGAAGGAAAGAGTGAAAGGGAACCGTCAGGGTTCCCTTTCGCGTTCAATAACCCGCCGCAGCGACCAAAATTGCAAAATAATACTACAAACTATATTTTGCAATTTTGTTGGCAGCTTGCTCAAAAGTCCTTTTGGACTTTTGGGACAAGCTGTCCTGTCCATAGGACGGATTTTTTCTCTTTTCAAGCGGTGAAAAATGTGGTATAGTAGTTTAGAATATACAAAACAGAGGAAAACACCATGGAACACGACGAACACGAACGCCTGCACGAGCTGGGCATTGCACACGAGCATATACACGAGCACGGGCACAAGCACCCGCACGTGCATGAAAATCAGAAGCTGGTTTCCAACCGGCTGGCACGCGCCATCGGCCATTTGCAGAAGGTCAAGCGCATGGTGGACGAAAACGAGGACTGCTCGGCGGTGCTGGTGCAGCTTGCGGCCGTCCGCGCTGCGCTGGAGAGCACCGGCAAGGTGATTCTACAGGATCACATCCAGCACTGCATCGTTGATGCGGTGGAGGAGGGCGACGAGCAGGCGATCACCGATCTCTGCGCCGCCATCGACAAATTTTTCAAGTAAAGCAGGAGCAACTATGACTGACCTATCCAAGCTGCGCAATTTTTCCATCGTTGCGCACATCGACCACGGGAAATCCACACTGGCCGACCGCCTGCTGGAGGAATGCAACACCGTTGACCGCCGCGAAATGGAGGACCAGATCCTCGACTCCATGGATCTGGAGCGCGAGCGCGGCATCACCATCAAGGCTCGCGCCGTCAAGCTGAACTACACCGCCGACGACGGAGAAGACTATACCCTGAACCTGATCGACACGCCGGGGCACGTGGACTTCAACTACGAGGTTTCGCGCTCACTGGCGGCCTGCGAGGGCGCGGTGCTGGTCGTGGATGCCTCGCAGGGCATCGAGGCCCAGACCCTTGCCAATACCTACCTCGCCATCGACGCGGGGCTGGAGGTCGTGCCGGTCATCAACAAGATCGACCTGCCCGCCGCCCGTCCGGAGGAGGTCAAACACGAGATCGAGGACGTCATCGGCATCCCGGCGCTGGACGCGCCGGAGATCTCCGCGAAGAACGGCATCAACATCCACGCCGTTCTGGAGGCGATCGTCGCCGGCATCCCCGCGCCGCAGGGCGACCGCGAAGCGCCGCTTCAGGCGCTGATCTTCGACAGCCAGTATGACTCCTACCGCGGCGTCATTGTCTATCTGCGCGTCAAAAACGGCGTGCTGCGGCCGGGTATGGATATCCGCATGATGGCCACCGGCGCGGAATACAGGGTTGTCGAGGTCGGCGTCCTGCATCCGAACGAGATGATCCCCGTCGACGCGCTGGGCGCGGGCGAGGTCGGCTATCTGACGGCTTCCATCAAAACCGTTGCGGACACCCGCGTGGGCGACACCGTCACCGAGGCGGCGCGCCCCTGCGCCGAGCCGCTGCCGGGCTACAAGACCGTGCAGCCCATGGTCTACTCCGGCGTCTATCCCGCCGACGGCAGCAAATACGGCGACCTGCGCGATGCGCTGGAAAAGCTCAAGCTCAACGACGCCTCCATGTCCTACACGCAGGAGAGCTCCATTGCGCTGGGCTTCGGCTTCCGGTGCGGCTTTTTGGGTCTGCTGCACATGGAGATTATTATGGAGCGGCTGGAGAGGGAATACAATCTCGACCTCATCACCACCGCGCCGAACGTCGTCTACCGCGTCACCAAGACCAACGGCGAAACGGTCGAGGTCTATACGCCGCTGAACTACCCCGATCCGGCGGAGATTCAGTCGAGCGAGGAGCCCTTTGTCAGGGCGAGCATCCTCACGCCGCCGGAATACGTCGGCAATATCATGGATCTGTGCCAGCAGCGCCGCGGCGAGTACCGCGATATGACCTATCTCGACGAGGGGCGCGTGGAGCTGCGCTATTATATGCCGCTCAACGAGATCATCTACGATTTCTTCGACGCACTCAAGTCCCGTACGCGCGGCTACGGCTCTCTGGACTACGAGATGGACGGCTACCGCCCGTCGCGGCTGGTGAAGCTGGACATCCTGCTCAACGGCGAGATCGTCGACGCGCTGTCCTTCATCCTCTTTGCGGACAACGCCTACGCGCGCGCCAGAAAGATCTGCGAAAAGCTCAAGGAGAACATCCCGCGCCAGATGTTTGAGATCCCCGTGCAGGCGGCGGTCGGCGGCAAGATCATCGCCCGCGAGACGATCAAGGCCCTGCGCAAGGACGTGCTGGCCAAGTGCTACGGCGGCGACATCACGAGAAAGAAGAAGCTGCTGGAAAAACAGAAGGAAGGCAAGAAGCGTATGCGCACCTTCGGAACGGTATCCGTGCCGTCCGAGGCGTTCATGGCGGTCTTGAAAATGGACGAATGAGAACGGTCACGATCTATACC
>CAKUMR010000024.1 GCA_934667865.1 uncultured Oscillospiraceae bacterium
GACAGCCGCGTGCAGCACTATATTGCGCAGCTTGCCGACGGTATCCATTTTTACGGCTCCAAGGCAATGATGGAGATCATGCCGCTGGCAAAGCCGGGCTATGACATCAGCGATAATGTTCCCTCCTGCGTTGTCCCCTTCCAGACGACCGGCGTTGAGACCGGCAAGGCCATGACGGAGGAGATGTTCTTCGAGCAGGCCGAGCAGATGGCAGAGATCTGCGCGGTGCTCAAGATGTGCGGCTTTGACGGCGTGTATATTCATATGTCCTATCGGCTCACCTCGCTGGGACGCTCGCTGTCGCTGAGAACCAATAAGCGCACCGACAAATATGGCGGAAGCCTTGAAAACCGCTGCCGCTATCCGCAGCTCGTCTGCGGAAGGATCAAGGAAAAGTGCGGCAGGAGCTTCCTGATCAATGTCAGTATTTCCGGCTACGATCCCGATCCGGAGTGCGGCTGGTCTCTCGAGGACACCGCACGCTTCCTGGAGCTCATGAACGGCTACATTGACTTTGCCGAGATCCGCTCCAATGACATTGACCCGGCGCACCCGAAGGGCTTCACGCGGGAACCGCATCCCTTTGTCTACATGACGGAAGCGGCAAAGAAGGCCAAAACCGACGTTCTGGTGATCTCCGTGGGCGGTATGCACGACCCGGACGACAACGAAGCGCTGCTGGAGGCCGGAAAGGCCGACTTGATCGGCATGGGCAGAGGCTGGATCGCCAATCCCGACCACCTGCAAAAGCTGGCAGACGGCAGGGAGAATGACATTGCGCCCTGTATTCGCTGCAACAAGTGCCTGCGTGCCTCCAATTCTGCGCCGTATGTTTCGGTTTGCTCTGTCAATCCGCGGTTTTGCCTGGAGCATCGGCTGCCCGCGCTGGTAAAGCCGCCGCTGCGCCCGAAAAAGGTCGCGGTCATCGGCGGCGGGCCTGCGGGACTGGAAGCGGCCATCACCGCGCACGAGCGCGGCCATCAGGTCGTTCTCTTTGAAAAGACGCACGAGTTGGGCGGGCGGCTGAACATTGCGGCAATTCCGGATTTCAAGTGGCCGCTCAAAAAATACACGGAATTTCTGGTAGAAAAGGCCAGAAGGACTGGCTTTGAGATCGTGATGGGCTGCGAAATGACGCCCCAGAAGCTGATGGACGGAAACTTCGATGCAGCCATCGTGGCGATCGGCGCCGACCCGGCCAAGCCGCGCATGGAAGGCATCGACGGCGAAAACGTGCTCACGGCGGTGGATGTCTACAGAAACGAGGCCAAGGTCAAGGGCAAGGTCGTCGTCATCGGCGGCGGCGAGGTCGGCGTGGAGACCGGATTGTATCTGGAGGGCCTCGGACACGACGTGACCGTGCTTGAGATGACGGATATGCTGGCGCGCGAGACCTCCTTCATTCACAACTACAGCCAGCTCGAGAGCGAGTGGCTCAGCCGGAAGAATTTCCACTGGTATGTCAATTCCCGCTGCCTGTCCATCGAAAAAACGGGCGTGCACTGCATGATGCCGGAGGGCGAAAAATTCCTCGAGGCGGATACGGTCGTGGTCGCCGCAGGCATGAGGCCGAGGACGGACGAAGCGATGAGCTTCGGCGTCAACGGACTTCAGACCTATATGATCGGAGATTGCAGCAGAGCGAGATCAATGCAGGAGGCCATCCGGGAGGGCTTCTCGATCGCTTCAGCGCTGTAAGAAAAAACGATTTTCTGCATGGTCAGGGCAACCGGCCATGCAGTTTTTTAAGTTTGGGTTTTCCTTTTGAAAGAAATGTAGTATAATTCCGGTGAGGCCATAGAAAAAGCGAGGGTATCCGAATGAATGATCTGAATCTGGTCTGCTTTCTGTTTCTTGCGCGGACAAAGAACCTTTCGACGACCGCCAACGAGCTTTCTCTCAGTGAGAGCACCGTTCTGCGGAATGTGGAAAAGCTGGAAGATGAGTTCCGTTCGCCGCTGCTGCGGAAGGATGTCGGTTGGGTCGAGCTGACGGTTGCCGGGGAATATTATTATGACGTATTCCGTCAGTTTGAAACAAAGCTGCGGACGATGCTGATGAATGTGAACAATCCGAAGAATCAGGAGGTGCTCCATATCGGATGGAGTGCGTGGACAGGCTGCCCGGAATGGCTGGAGCGTACGATCAACCGCTATGCCGCATTGCATCCCGATCTGGAGATCCGCCTGATCAGCGACAGCGTCAACGATCTTCCTGGTTTGTTTGAGCGCAGGGAGGTGGACGTTGTCTTCTCTTCGATGTATCTGTCCCGCAGCCTGAGTTCCCCTCATCACACGCTGCGGCTGGAGGAAAGACCGATCTATTTTGCAATGTCGAAGAACCATCTGCTCTCCGGGGAAGAGAAGGTCTCGCCGCTGTTTTCGTCGATCGCCAACCTGACCGTTCCGGTCGGCGATGAGTCGCCGGACGATGCGATCAAACGGGTCAACGAATTTCATGTGCCGCTGGGCTATCTGCCGAAATATGTTGCCATCGACGACAACTGGAATTCCGTCTATGTGGATGTGGCGCTCGGGAACGGGATCTGTGCTACGCCGGAGAACGAAATGCTCAAGAACAACGCGAATCTTCGCCTGCTCCCCACGGGACGGACGGTCACCTTTGCCGCAAGCTGGAGAAATACAACAGCCGGCCGTCATACGCGGCTGTTTATCGACTTTATCAAGGAAGAAAGGAGCGGACGGCAGTGAATGATGTTCAGGTCATGGCGTTTCTGACGGTTGCCGATACGCTCAGCTTTACCAAGGCTGCAAATCAGATGTTCGTGACCCAGCAGGCGGTCAGTAAATATGTCAATGAATTGGAAAAATCGCTGAATCTGGTGCTGTTTGAACGATCGAAAACGACGGTAAAGCTCACACCGGAGGGGGAAAATCTCAGCAGGCTTCTGCGTGAGCTTCTGAACGATTATTACAAGGCAAAGGAGAGGATCGAAAACCACTACCGTCAGATGGAATTCAAGCTCCATATCGGCATCAGCGAAACGGTCGACCCCTTCGGAGAGATCTGGGGAGGCATCAATGCGTTTATCGCGCAGAATCCCGGCACGGTGTTCCGCGGCGGTCAGGTCTTGCTGGGCGAGATTCAGAAAAAGCTGGACACCGGCGCGTATGATCTTGTGATCGTATCGAGGGATAACGCGCCTCTGGGCGACGAGTATGAGGCCGAGCCCTTCGCGCAGGAGCGCCTGTGTCTGTACGGACCGGAAAAAATCTGCACAGGCGGCTTTGACGACCGGTGCTGGGGCCTTCCGCTGATTCAGCTGGCCTCCTGGGAGTGGGGATACTTCGCATGGAACCGGATCGGCTCCAACCGGCTGGCAAAGCTGAATCTGCACCCGGAGCGCAGCCTTGGCGTCCCGAACATGGAGTCGCTGCTTGCAGAAATGCGGCTCAACCGGTTCGTGACGGTTGCCGACGACAGATTCGGCCGGATGGCAAAGCTGAAGGGTTTTGCCAGAGTTCCGCTCCAGACCTCCGGCGCATTATGCTGCGTGTGGAGAAAGAGCAACGAAAATCCGCTGCTTCTGCGATTTACCGAAACGCTCAGAGCCTATACCGCAGAAAAACCGGCGGACAGGACGCGGGAAGGTTAATATGGATTCCGAAAAGGGCCGCCGGCAGAAGCCGGCGGCCTTGTGTTATTCGAAAATCTGCGCGATCGTTTTTTCCGTCAGGCGATCCACGGCGGCGAAGTCCACAAAGGGACGGCAGAGAAGCTCGATCCGGTCATGCAGACGCTTGGCTTTCTGCATATGCAGTACGGCCTGCCGCAGAAGAAGCCGTGTTGTGTCCAGGCAGAATTGCAGCTCCTGCCGCAGCTCCGGCGGCAGCGTGGAATCGAGGTCAAGCCGGCAGAAGGCGTCGCCCTCATAGGGATGCGCGTTCGTGTCGCAGAGGAAGGCCACTCCGGCGCTGGGGATCAGCAGATGGGCGGGCGCGCCCTGCGGCTGCAAGGGCGAATAGCAGGCGATACATTCATGCCCAAGGGACAGCGCGCGCTGCAAAAGCAGCTCCAGAAGCCGCGGTGCAAGAAGATAGTCGTCGCGCAGCACGTAGACGCGCTCGCAGAGCACACCCGCGCTTTCCGCACAGAGCCACCCACCGGCGGGGGTGACGGCCTCCAGAAAGCGCTTCTTGCAGCGCGGCCGGTCGCCGACCGGCTTCAGCGCAGAGAGGGCAAGGCACTCCGCAATGGCATGGATCTCCTCGTCATAGGCTGCGCCGGCGGTCGAAATGCGCACGGAATCGAGCAGCCTGTCGGCAGCGGCAAGGCAGGCGGTCACGTGCGGGTACTGCGCGGCGTTTTCGCGCTGTGTCTGGCGGACCTCCGCTTCATTCGCCCGGAGGGCGGCGTCATAGAATTCTCCGAAGTTCAGGTAATTGGCGCTGCCGCCGCACAGCCGCGGCTCCAGAACGTGCGGCGCGGTCCCGTCCACAAATCCGAGCGAAAGCGCGGGAAGAAGCACGCCGTCGAGGGATTCCGGATCGGAGGAGCAGAGAATGTAGGAAACGTCCAGCCCGCGCGCTTCGGCCTCTGCGCCGATTCTGCGCATGAAGGTGGACTTGCCGCAGCCGGAGCCGCCCTTGATGATATAAAGCTGTTCCAGCTCGTCAAAGAGAGAATCATAGTGGGAAAGAAAGCCCTGCGGCGTGCAGGCACCGAGGAAAAAGGTTGAAGTCATAGCTTTGCCTCCTATCAGTCTGTCTATATGGTTTATGCTGCGGCGGGGCCGCCTGTGCAGATCAGACAGAAAAAGGCACAAAATCCCACCCGGCTGTATAGACTGTGTTAACAAACGATAGTAGGAGGAACGTGAAATGACTTTGAACCGGCTTTCCGCCGGACAGACCGCAAAGGTCACGGCGCTGCTGCTCGGCGGCGCGATCCGGCGGCGGCTTCTGGATCTCGGCCTGATCGAGGGAACACAGGTGCGCTGCGTCCGCCGCGCGCTGGCGGGTGACCCCGTGATCTACAGCTTCCGCGGAACGATGGTCGCACTGCGCCGGGAGGACAGCGCGCGTATCTGGGTGGAGGTGGAGAAAACGTGAGGCTCGTTGCGCTTGCCGGGAATCCAAATGTTGGAAAAAGCACGCTGTTTAACGCCCTGACCGGCCTGAATCAGCACACCGGGAACTGGCCCGGCAAGACGGTGGAGCTGGCGCAGGGAAGCTATGAATATAAAGGAGAGTCCTACCGGCTGGCCGATCTGCCCGGTACATACTCTCTGGTCAGCCGCTCGCAGGAGGAGGCGGTGGCGGAGCAGTTTCTGCGCGAGGGCGGGGCGGACTGCACGGTGGTGATCTGCGATGCGACCTGCCTGGAGCGGACGCTCTGTCTGGCACTGCAAATTCTGGAGCTGACGCCGCGGGTCGTGCTCTGCGTCAATCTGATGGATGAGGCGGTGCGGGCGGGGCTGACGGTCGATGCCCGCCTTCTGGAGCGCTCCCTGCGTGTGCCGGTGGTGACGGCCTCCGCCGGGACCGGCGAGGGCGTTGCGGAATTGCAGGAGGCGGTGCGCGAGGTGTGCGACGGATTTTATCCCCTCGGCCCCGAGGGCGGCGGACGCATCCGCGGTGCGACGGAAGCGGAATCCGACGCGATCGCGCGCGGCTTCGTGCGCCGGGCGGAAACGCTGGCGTGTGCGGCGCAGGGCGCGCCGCAGAAGGTGGAGCATACCCTGACACAGCGGCTGGACAGCGTGCTGCTGCATCCTTTTTTCGGGTATCTGGTGCTGCTTGTGCTGCTGCTCGGCGTATTCTGGCTGACGATCGCCGGGGCGAACTACCCCTCCGAGGGATTGCAATGGTGCTTTGACCGGCTGGGGCTGCTCCTGCGCCGCGGCGCGGAGATGCTGCGGCTGCCTGATGCAGTGCAGGGCGCGCTGCTCGACGGCATCTACGCCACGACCGCGCGGGTCGTTTCCGTGATGCTGCCGCCGATGGCGATCTTTTTCCCAGTTTTCACGATTCTGGAGGACTTCGGCTACCTGCCGCGCGTGGCGTTTCTGATGGATCACGGCTTTTACCGCGCGGGGGCCTGCGGCAAGCAGGCGCTGACGATGTGCATGGGCTTCGGCTGCAACGCGGCGGGCGTCGTGGGCTGCCGAATTATTGACTCGCCGCGGGAGCGGAAAATCGCGGTGCTGACCAATGCGTTCGTACCCTGCAACGGCCGCTTCCCGGCGCTGATCTTTCTGATCAGCCTGAGTTTTTCCCATGGCTCCTCGCTCCTGGGTGCGCTGTGCCTGACGGGGTGCGTGCTGTTGTCCGTGCTGATGACGCTGGCGGCCTCCGGTCTGCTGCATCGCACGGTGCTGCGCGGGGAGAGCTCGTCCTTTGCGCTGGAGCTGCCGCCCTACCGCCGCCCGCGCATCTGGCAGGTGATCGTGCGCTCGGTCAAGGATCGGACACTCTTCGTCCTCGGCCGTGCTGCGGCGGTGGCCGCACCGGCGGGACTTGTGATCTGGCTGCTGGCCAATCTGCACGTCGGCGGGGAGAGCCTGCTGCAATCCGCTGCGGCGCTTTTGAATGCACCGGCTGGGGTGCTGGGGATGACCGGAGCGGTGCTGCTGGCCTTTGTGCTGGGCAGCCCGGCTAACGAGCTGGTTTTGCCCGTTCTGATGATGATCCTGACAGCGGGCGGCCTCTGCGGCGCGGAAAGCTCGGCGGAGATGGGCGCGATCCTGGCGGAGCATCGGTGGACGTGGCAGAATTCTCTCTGCACGATCGTGTTTTTCCTCTTCCACTGGCCCTGCACGACCACCCTGATGACCATCAGAAAGGAAACGGGGAGTCTGCGCTGGACGCTGCTGGCGCTCCTGCTGCCGACGGTCTTCGGTGCGGCGCTCTGCGCGCTCCTGAACCGGCTGCTATGACCAGATGTTATAAAATGAGCCGCTCTTTTCGGATGAAAAGAGCGGCTCATTTTAATTTATAAGGTTTGCAGATAGACGCGGGCTTCGTAGGGCTTTGTCACGAAGCCGTTGCTGTCGAGCTGCGCGTTGTAGTTTTGCAGCAGCAGCTCCATCTCCGACAGGCGATAGCCCTTCGGCGCGCGGAAGCGGACGGGTTTTTCCGTAAAGGAGCAGACGACCAGCAGACGCTGGGTTTCCGTTTCGCGGGTGTAGACGTAGAGCTTGCCGGAGTGGCGGCAGAACTCGCGGTAGCTGCCGTGGCGCACCACGGGCAGGTCCTTGCGCAGGCGGATGGCCTTGCGGTAGAAGTTCAGAAGCGAATCCGGATCGTTCTCCTGCGCGGCGACGTTGACCTGCGGATAGTTTTCGTTTACATAAAACCACGGCTTGCTGGTGGTGAAGCCGGCGTTCTTCTCCGCCGACCACTGCACGGGCGTGCGGGCGGAGTCGCGCGAGCAGCGCCAGAGCTTTTTCAGGCGCTTTTCGCCCTTGAGATTCAGCGCCTGATTGCGCGTCTGCACATCCTCGTACTGCTCTGCGCTCTCCGGACGCCAGTTGGTCATGCCGATCTCCTGCCCCTGATAGACAAAGGGCGTGCCCTTCTGGAACAGGTACGAAACCGCAAGCGACTTACCGCTCTGCGTGCGGTATTGCTCCGAGCCGTAGCGCGAAATGATGCGCGGATGGTCGTGGTTTTCCAGATAGAGCATATTCCACGCGCGGCCGTCCAGCTTGCGCTGCCACTTGCCGAAGGCGCGGCGCAGCCGCCGCAGCGAGAAGGGAATGGGCAGATAGTCTGTGTAAAGGCAGTCGGCGCACATGCACTGGAACTGAATCATCATGTCTATCTCGCCGCTGCCGTCCTCTGCGATGTACTCCAGCGCACGCTTCGGGCTGACAAGCGGCGCTTCGGCCAGCGTCATGCAGGAGTAGTTGTCGAGCACATCACGGCGGAATTCCTGCAAGTATTCGTGGATGTGCGGGCCGTGGTTATAGAGCCGGATGCCGATGATCATCCGGCAGCCCCTCGGGCTTGGAAATGTAGGTGATGACGTCCTCGCGGAAGCCGTCCACGCCCATGTCCAGCCAGAAACGCAGGATCTTCTTGACCTCCTCGCGCACGAGGGGGTTGTCCATGTTCAGGTCGGGCTGCTTGATGGCAAACACGTGCAGATAGTATTCCTGCCGAACCTCGTCCCACTGCCACGCCTTGCCCTCGAAATTACTGTCCCAGTTGTTGGGCAGCTTGCCGTTTTTCCTGGCCGGACGCCAGATGTAATAATCCGTATACGGCTCGATGCGGCGGCGGGATTTCTGGAACCACTCGTGCTCATCGCTGGTGTGGTTGACGACCAGATCCATGATGAGCTTCATGCCGCGCTCGTGCAGGCCGTCGAGCACCTTGCGGAAAGCCTCCATGCCGCCGTACATGGGGTCGATGTCCATGTAGTCGGCGATGTCATAGCCGCAGTCTGCGCCGGGGGAGGGGTAGAGCGGCGAGAACCATACGCCGTCCACACCAAGACTTTTCAGATAATCCAGTTTTTCATATACGCCCCAAAGGTCGCCCATGCCGTCGCCGTTTCCGTCGTAAAAGCTCCTGGGCCAGATCTGGTAAAACACCATATCCTTATACCAGCGATCGCGTGCCATTTCGGTCACATCCTTTCTGGCATATTGTAGCATAAGTGCGCAGCAGAGTCAAACAAAAGAAAAGAATTGACAGAAAACGTTGAAGGCGCTACTATATACTTATATGATTTGCACAAAGGAGGCATCCGCAGATGAAGCTGCGCTTCCCGGAACATTTTTTGCTGGGCGTGTCCTCTGCTTCGACCCAGATCGAAGGCGGAGAGGTCGGAAGCAACTGGAACGACTGGTTCCATCGGGGTCATATCAAGGACGGCTCCGACCCGGCGCTGGCCAACGACCACTGGAACCGCTGGCGCGAGGACTGCGACCTCATGGCCTCCATGGGGCTGCGCGTGTGCCGGCTGGGACTGGAATGGGCGCGGCTCGTGCCGGAGCGGGGCAAGCCCTCGCAGGAGGCGATAAGCCACTACCGCGAGGAGCTGTCCTATCTGCGCGGACTGGGCATCCGGCCGCTCGTCACCATCCATCATTTTTCCAACCCCATGTGGTTTGAGGAAAAGGACGGCTTTGCCCGCCGGGAGAATCTGGGGGATTTTCTGGACTACGTCCGGCTGTGCGGCGAGAGCTTCGGCGATCTGGTCAGCGACTGGATCACCATCAACGAGCCGAACGTCTATGCGACGAACGGCTACTGCTTTGGCGCATGGCCGCCGGGGCGGAAATCCTACCGCCAGACCTTCCGTGTGATGGAAAACATGGCTTATTGCCACATCCGTGCCTATACCATGCTGCACGAGATCCGGAAAAAAATGGGCTATACGGATACCATGGTCGGCTTTGCGAACCATGTGCGGGTGTTTGATCCGAAGAACCCCAAAAATCCCGTCCACCGTGGGCTTGCGCGCGCGGCGGAATGGCTGTTTCAGGGAGCGCTGACACTGGCGATGGGCCGCGGGAAATTCCGCCTGCCGCTGCACGACCACTGGAAGGTGCAGCCAGGTGAATACTGCGATTTCAACGGCGTGAACTACTACACGCGCACGACGGTTTCCGGTCTTGCCGACGGGGTGCGCGAGAATTCGCCCCGCAATGATCTGAACTGGGAAATCTATCCGGAAGGACTCGTGCGCTGCGCGGAAAAGCTACAGAAGGTGCTGCCGCGCCCGCTTTGGGTCACGGAAAACGGCACCTGCGACAACGACGACCGTTTCCGCGCCCGGTATATTTACGAGCATCTGGCCGTGCTGTGCGCCTCCGGGCTGCCCTTTGAGCGCTACTACCATTGGTGCTTCTGCGATAATTTCGAGTGGATCGAGGGCTACAGCGCCCGCTTCGGCCTCGTACATATTGATTACGATACGCAGAAGCGCACCGTTAAGCGCTCCGGTGAATTCTACCGGGACATGATCGCAAACGGCGGCGTCACGGACTCCGCTTTTGAACGCTATGTTGCAGGGGAGGTCTACGACGTCCGATGATCACGGAGAGTAACGGTGTATTTCACCTGCAAAATGAAACGGCCTCCTATCTGCTG
>CAKUMR010000025.1 GCA_934667865.1 uncultured Oscillospiraceae bacterium
CCGTGGCGGGTGTCTTATCGCCGCCGCAGGCCGTGAGCGCAAACAGCAGGCAGGTGACAAGTAACAGAATTGCAATATTTTTTTTCATGATGGTTTTTACTCCTTTGCGTTATGATTGGTTGAAAAATTGGTCGGTTTACGTATATCCCCGCGTCATGTTGACTTCAAAGGTACACCAGTCGGTGCTCTTTTCAAGGTCGCCCGCCTCGCCCTCAAACAGCGGAAGGGAGATCATCAGAGGCTTGACCCGAATCTTGGACTTCAGATTGAAGTATACCTTCGACTTCTCCATGGTGAAGCCTTCCAGTCCCTTCTGGCGCAGGTTGCTCTGAATCAGCTCGCCGGTGCGCTGAATCATGGCTGCTTGCAATTTGCCGCCATTCTGAACACCTAAATACAGGAAGATTGCAATGTAGTCGCTGTAGAAGATGCCCTTGTTGTTTTTGTTGCTAACTGTCCCTTTTTTGAGTAAGGTCACAAACGAACCGTAGCTGTTGTCGTCTGTATAGTCCAAGTTGATTGTCCAGTCGTTCGCTTCTTTTTTGTACAGCTCTACCGGAAAACCATAAGCAAGACGCAAATTATCAAGTGCAGTTTCCACTGCTGTATACATTAGGAGCAGGACAACCTTGATTGCCGCTTCTGGAACAATTCCATAAGTTGCGGCACTGATTAGCCAAGCGATATAACCAATAATCTGATTGCTCCAAAAATGCTGGAAACAGGACACCAAGTTCAAAGTATACCGCAAAAGATAGATATTTGCAAATGCATCTCTGACATTGGATTCATTCGTCCCGCCGAAGAGGATATACTCCTGCTCCGCCAGATAGGCGCGGTTGTTCTCCTCATTGATCATTTTGCCGGTCAGGGATTTATTATAGGCGTCCTGATAACGTTCGCTGAGCCACGTTTTCTCCTGTCCGGCATCGCCCTGAACTTCTTTATAATAACTTGGAAAATTATTTCCGTCCAGCTTTTTCTGCTTTTCTTCGCCCAGAAGATGGAAGGCTCCTTCCCGGTCATAGGTCGCACAGCTGAACATCTTGGTCATGTAGGTGACCAGATACAGTTCATCCCGCATCCCGGCGAAGTTGCCGCTGATCAGGTTGGACACGAAGCCGCCGATCGCGCCGATCAGGGAAACCGGACTGTAGGTCGAGTCCCCGGAATATTCTTTTTTAATATCGTGGTCGTCCGGGCCGCGGTATTTGCAGGCAGCCTCCTTTTTATTTTCTACGTCCTTTTCCTGCTCTTTTTCGGCATCCTCCCGTTCCTGCTCCTTTTTATCGACTTCATCTGCCTGCTCCTCTTTTATGTTTTTCCACATACTATAGAAATAGACGAACAGGTAGGGCGTTTCCTCCGCCTTGTAATCCGGGTCCTTCGGGTCGATGTCCGGGTTATAGGCGTTGGTCGTGGTGTCCTTGAGCTTGGTGACCTCGCGCTCCACCTCCGGCTTGGGCGTGAAGTGCTGCTTGAACATATTCGCCGCATGGGCATTGAGCTGCTGATTGTTGGCCGAATTCTCAATGCCGGACTTATCCATGGCGCTTCTGGCCTTTTCCAGCAGCTTATCCACGCCCATAAAGCTGGCAAGCGGCGTATTCACATACGTCATGTAAGAAGGATCGTTCCAGCCCTCGCTGAACTGCACGCGGGAGAGGATCTCCAGCTGCTCATGGATATTGTTCAGGCGCTTCTTGAGCTCCTCGACGGCTTCCTCGTTGATCTTCTCGGCAAACTCCAGCGCTTCATGCTTCACACCGTTTTCGTCCGTGTAGCCCTCTTCGATCTCCTTGCGGTCGTCCGCGCCCATCTGCGTATCGCTGGAATAGGCCTCGTCCTTCCACGCCTGGAAGGTTTCGCGGTACCTCTTCGCCAGTTCCTTCAGCTCGTCCAGACTGCCGTTGCCGATCTCGTCCGGGTCGCCATAGACGATCTTGGTCAGGTTCTCCTGACTGGTCATGAGCTGGGTGAGCTGCTCAGCCATCTTCTTGCGGATCTCTTCCTCCGCGCCGCGAACGGTATATTTCGCATTGCCGACCTGGATCATATCCTCCGGGTGCTCAGAATCCGGCGTGATGCGCGTCTTGTTCTCGGTGCAGATGCTTTCATAGGGGACAACCGTGGCCAGATAGCGCTCGAAAACATCGGAGCTGCCGGCATTGTAGCTTCGGTTGCCGGAAAGGCACTTGTCGTACATCTTTTGCAGGCGGGCCAGCAGCTCGCCATAGGGGGCGCTGGAGGACGTCTTAAACTCGCCGTCGCTGTTTACCCAGCTTCCGTAGGTGGTATCGTTGATCACGCTGTCGTCGGCCACGCACTTCTGCGCCGCCTCCAATTGCGTCAGGGCCCTGATCAGCGCCTCGCCGGTTTCCTTCACCAGATCGGCTTTTGTTCCAATCGCATCATCCATGCGCTTCCACCACTGCACCGGGTCGATCTTGTCGTCGGCAAAGCCGATTTGACCTTTCTGATCCATCAGGGGCTTCGCCGCGTCTACCAGCTCGGTTACACGTTTTTCAAAAGACTGAGCCGCCCGCGTCGCGTTGCTTTCCAGCTGATGCAGCTTTTCGCGATCAATATAATAGACCAGTTCTCCGCTTTCTTCGTCCGTTTCCTTATAGGAATAGACCCGCTTGAAATTGTCCTTGCCCGGCTGGAACTGTCCCTTCCAGAAGGTCATCCGATCCGTCATCTTGAGCAGCTCATAGGGCTTGAGGTTCTTCGTATTGATCAGATGACGCACCAGAACGTTATTGATCTGGCGATAAGCCTCCTTGTAATCCTCCAGATCGCTGAGCATCTTGGCCGGCGTTTCTCTGGTGAACTTATATTCCTCCGCTTTATTATAGTAGCGCATCAGCGCGCGATAGGTCTTGAAAGCGGCGCTCAACAGCTCGCCCTCGGCCTCGTAATAGTCCTTTTTCTTCTCCACCAGAGGCTCGTTCTTCTCCGCCTCGGTGATCTCGCCTGCGCTCGAATCATTTTCCAGGCGTTCGATCAGCCCCGTCGCCAGCTCAATCGGCGCACGGTATTTCATGAATTCGGTGATCTCCGCCTTCATCAGCGCGGCGTTTTGCAGATTTGCCCCATCTACCTCGGAAACCTCGGCAGAAAGGCACTGCATCAGCAGAAGGTCGCTGGTTTCTCCGGTCAGCTCGCCGCCGGTTCCGATGATGGAATCATAGAAGCCGCCGAGCGTTTCGCCCAGCGCAGACTTATCCTCGCTGCCGGTAAGATCCTGTGATGTTACGATCGTGATGAAATAATCCTTCGATTTCGCATAAAACTCATTGATATTCTGGCAGGACGCAACCATACCGTACCAGTCATTCAAATCCGTGTCAAAATGCGCCAGCAGCGCATTGAGGGCCGTATCTGCTGCGGACTCCGCATCGCCCTTGGCAAGCTCCACGCGGCTGACATCCACAAAAATGCTGGAAACCAGCAGGCATGGCACTAAAATCAGCACCAGAAAAACGGAAACGGCGCCGCGCGTCTTTTTATAGCTCTTCATTCCGTTTCTCCCTCCTTAGGAAAACCAACCCTTGATTTTTTCCGTAACCTTTGAGATTGCTTCGGTTACGCCAAGCTTGTTCATGTAATCTCCGACGGTATCCACGATCCGGACGAACTCCGGCGCGTCGGAAACCGGAGCCGACGCCCGCGCGGAAACCGGCATCTCTATCATGCTCTTTTCTCCCAGCAGACGGATGCCCAGCGGAATTTTGCAATCCACCTGCACCTTCATCGTAGAGCAAAAAACGCCCCAATCAAAAGTGACTGTGGTTTTCTCAATGCCCTTCGGGGTCATGCCGGTAAAGAAGCCCGTTCCAACGGTCTTCAGGCGTTTTTTCAGTTTGTTCTCCGCCGAGCTTGCAACATCCCTGCAGGCGCCGGGGAAAATATAACGGTAGGGCTTGACATCTACGGAATCCACGCTCGGGAAGCTGCCTTCCTTCACTCCTGCAAGCAGGGGATCGCCGGCCTCGGCCGCCGCCTCCAGCGCGGTCTGCGTCACAAGCCGCTCAATACAGGATTTCTGATAGTAGGCATTTCCAAGGAAGAGCAGCAGAAAGATCACAAGGAACATCACAGGAAACACAATGGAGGCCTCCACGATGACCATACCGCTTTCCGTCTTCTTTTCTTTTCTCAAGTCCTATCACCTCGTTTGATCTATAAAAACTGTAATCAGATACAGACATCTTCATTGCTTCTGGGGCAATGGCGCCGCAGCGCCACTGCCCCGTTCGGGATCTCATCCAGAATTACGCTTCAACAGCTTGCTTCGCCTTTCCGGAGATCGCACTGATCAGCTCCTTAAGCAGCTTGGAAATCTGCTCTTTGAAGATCAGGGCAAGAACCACGGCGACACCGATCAGAACAACGATCGCGACGACGTTGACCTCGCCATTTTCCTTGCGGAAAAACTGCTGTGCCTTCGCCTTCAGACCAAAAAGGAACGCATTTGCCATCATCAACATGGTGTTTCCTCCTCTCTTGCAGTATTTCTTTTATATAAATAACGATCAGGCGCCCAGATTTGTGAAAATCGGGACAATGACCATTATCAATATACCAACAAACATGATCATTACAGGGATCAGCAGCTTGCTGGCTGCTTTCTCACCCTGGCGGTGGATGTCCTGCTTCTTCGCCGTCCAGACCTCACGGCTCTGCGACTGAAGCATCATTGCCAGCTCGGTATTGCCCTTCACCAGTCCCTGCACGATCGTCGAAGAAAACTTCTTGATCTCCGGAATGATGCAGCGCTTGCCGAAGCGGAAGATCGCGTCGATCTCCGAAACGCCGTTGCCCATCTCCTCCACGGAGGTCTGCATTTCTTTGTAGATCGTCGTTTCGCCGGTATAGGCGATCTCTGTCCATGCCTCGCGCAGGATCATGCCGGCGTTGGTCAGCAGGGCCAGCTTGGACACGACGTTGGAAAAGTCGCGCAGCATCTCCTCCGAGCGCTTGAGGATGCGCTTTTCCGTCAGCGTGCCGAAATAATAATATGCGAGTCCGGCAAAGACCAGCATCACAAACAGGACAACAATATCGTCCGCCACGCCGTAAAGTGCAAAACCGAGAATCGCCACCGTAAGGGACATGGTAATCTCCTGCGCATGGATGACGCGCAGGTAATATTCCGCATATTTCTCGCCGAACAGGACGCTCAGCTCCTTGCGCAGCTTCCGGTCGTGCTTGCTTTTATAACGGTAATGAACCAGCTCCAGCGCGGCATATCCGACAAAGTAGATCTCCTTCAGCGGGAATTCCTTTTCCGTCAGCGAGTCAAACAGGGATGCATACTTCAAGCCGGTGAAAAACAGCACCAGCCAGAGGCCGAGGAGGACGATTCCTATGCCAAAAACAATATAATCCTGAACTTCCAGCACGTTTTTCCCCCCTTAAATCTTGATATCCAGAACGATCTTGCCGATATAGTAGGCCGCCACAAAAAGGATGACCGCAATCGTTGTGGAAATGATACCGCTCAGCGTAACGTAATTCGCCGCAAAATCCGGACTCATCAGCTTAATGACGCCGATCAGCGCAATCGGCATAGCGATCATAATTCTCTGTTCCGTTTTGTTGGAGGTTACGATCGTTTCAATATCCTCCGCGATCTCCATTTTATCGCTCAGGATCTCGTGGGTGGTGCGGAGGGTATCCTTGATATTGCCGCCCTTTTCGTAGCAAACCTTAAAGACATTTGCAAAGCTCATGATGTCCTCGCAGCCGCTGCGCGCGCCGAAGTCCTGCAAAAGGTCGACCAGATCGACGTTGTTGTTCATGCCGGAGAGGATGATCTCCAGCTCCTTGAGGATGAACGCACCCTCGTCATACTGGATCTTCAGGTCCTCGTAGGCGCTGCGGAAGGCGTCGGTCACGTTGTTGCCGGCGCTGATGGAGGTGCTGATGGCCTCCAGCATATCGCGGAACTGGTTCTTGAGCATCCGCTGGCGCTTGGCGATGATGGATTTGCGGCGCATCGGCACGAAAGCGAAGCCCGCGGCAAAGCCGGCGGCGCCGCAGAAGAAAAAGTTCAGGATCCACGTCAGCGTGGTGGGGTTGCCGAACTCGTCCACGCCGATGCCGCCGTAGAAGAGGTAGCCCACCGCCGCGCCGACCACGAAGGCCGCCAGAAAATACAGCGCCTTTTCCAGGGGCTTCATGTGGTATACCTTATAATTATAGGCAGGCAGGTTGGTTGCGGAGCGGTAATACTGCGGCTCTACGGGCTTTTTTTCTTTTTTCGCCATCTTCTGCACCTCAGATCTCGGCCTTGAAGCCGGATATTCTCAGCTTAAAGTCGTTCTTCATGGGGTTGTTTGTGCGCTTCAGCGAGCCGGAGACCTTCTCCAGTGTGCTGTTCTCGTCCTCCTCAAAGACATACAGGGGGTTGAGGAGAATTTTTCCGTTTTCGTAGCCCACGACCTCCGTGATCTCCATGGTCTTTCTGGACTTGTCGCGCAGGCGGGACAGGTGGATGATGATGTCCAGCGCCGAGGCGATCTGCTGGCGGATGGCTTCGAGCGGCAGGCCGGACGAGCCTTGCAGCACCATCGTTTCCAGACGGCTGAGCATATCCTGCGTGGAGTTGGCGTGGCCGGTGGAGAGCGAGCCGTCGTGGCCGGTGTTCATGGCCTGAAGCATATCCAGCGCTTCGCCGCCGCGGACCTCGCCGACGATGATGCGCTCCGGGCGCATACGCAGAGAGGATTTGATCAGGTCGCGGATGGTGATCTGACCGGCGCCGGAGGCGTTGGCGTTTCGCGTTTCCAGACTGACAAGGTTGTCCACGCCCTCGATCTGAAGCTCTGCGGAGTCCTCGATCGTGATGACGCGCTCGTCCTTGGGGATGTAGTTTGACAGGGCGTTGAGGAAGGTCGTCTTGCCGGAGCCGGTGCCGCCGCTGATGAAGATATTGTACTTCGCGCGGACGAGCAGCTCGAGCTTGTCGGCGATCTCCTGCGTGATGGAGCCGTAGGAGATGAGCTTCTCTATGGTCATGGGGGTCTTGGAGAACTTACGGATGGTCAGCACGGGGCCGCACAGGGAGATGGGCGGCAGCACCACGTTGACACGTGAGCCGTCGGGCAGGCGGGTGTCGCAGATGGGGTTGGCCTGATTGACCTCACGGCCGGCAAGGCCGACGATCCTCTGGATGACGTCCTCCAGACGGCGCTGGCTTTCAAACTGCTTATCCAGCTTGAACAGGCGGCCGTTCTGCTCGATGAAGATATGCTCTGGGCCGTTGATCATGACCTCGGTGATGGTATCGTCGCTGATGATGGAATCCAGCAGGCCGAAGCCGCGGATGGAGCTGTAGATCTGCCGGACGACGGACAGGCGCTGCTCGATGGAGCAGTACTGCCCGGCAAGGCGCTGCGCAACGATGTCCTCGATGCGCTCCTCCAGCTCTTCGTCGGAGATCTTGCTCAGCGGGAGATTTTCCGTGACATATTGCTTCAGCTCCGAAACGAGCTGCTGTTCCAGATCCGGACTCATATGGCCTTACCCCCTCTTTGCCGGTCAGGCGAGAATCTTGTCAAAAATGCCCATGGCGGCAAGCTGCTGCAGAAGCTGCTGCGGCGTGGCATTCTCAAAGCGCTGCGCACCGCCGATGTTTTTCAGCTCCACACCCTGTAAAATGCGGCCGTTTCTGCTGCTGAACTTGTTGTAGGCCAGAAGCAGCTGACCCGTCAGCGGCACGTCCGCGCCCTGCTCCAGCGCGGCCAGCGCACGGTAGGCCGAGAACAGCTTGTCGTTGGCATTGACGGAGCCGTCGCTCACCAGAACCACCGCGGCAGCACGGCGGAAGAACGCAAGCTGCGCCTTGTCCATGGTGAAATCCATATCCACGATGATGTACTCGTAATCGCCCAGCGTTTGCAGCTCGGAAACGAGCTGGCTCAGATCCTCGCTCGTCAGCTCCATGCGGTCGAGCGCCAGCTTGGGGCGCGAATAGAAGCAAACGCCCGTCGCGTCCTGCCGGACACAGCTTTCCAGCTTCAGAGGAAGGCTGGCACGCTTGGCCTTGACGGCGTAGATCACATCGCTGAGGTCGAACTGGCCCTCGCCGGAGAAGAACACGTCCGCCGCGCCGAAGCGCTCGAGATTGAGGTAGAGCGTCTTGCCGCGCTTGGCCGCGAAGCTCACCGCACAGGCTGCGGCCATCGTGGAGGTGCCCACGCCGCCGCAGGGGGAGGAGAACACCACGATCTTACAGCCGTCGCCGCCGAGCTTCACGCCGGAAATACTTTCCGCGTTTTCCGAATAAATATTGAGCACCTGCTTATAGATCAGGTCGACACGCTGGAATTTGCAGATGACCTTCTGACCGCGCAGCGACTCGATGTCCGGCGACTCGACCAGATAGGCAAAGCCGCAGCGCCGGGGGAGCACAGAGGGGTCGATCTCAAAGCGGTCGCTCGCGGCAAGCACGTCAATGCGCGCCTCGTCCAGCGTTTGCATCGCCGTTTCCAGATTTGTAAAGGAATAGGTTTCAATTTGCTCGGCATATTTTATGTTAAATGCCGATACAATGCGGCTGAGATAATTTGTATCCTTCTCCACAATAGCCAGCCTGATCTTCATGCGGTTATCCCTCCCGTGCAGGATTTATATTTATTCATTATTTGTCTTACTTGTAACCGTAATATTTGGTAAGGGTTTCCTAACTTTACAATTTATTCAAAAATAGTATATCAGGCGTTCATATTCCTGTCAACAGCTTTCGATATTTTCCGATTGTTTTTCCAAATCTGGCAGTTCTTTTACGGCGCCCCGGGGAACGCCGTTCTTTCCTGCACACGGAGGATTGACATTTCCGGGAAAAAACGGTATACTGTCTTTGTAGCATAGACTAATTTCTCATTTTTGTCTATATGTTGCGCACAACTGTGCGTATTCAGGGAGGATTCACCATGCAGGAATGGATGGACGCCATCGTCAAACCGGCTCCCGCCGAGGGTCTGGAGCTGCGGCGCGTCCCTGTCCCCGTGCCGGGGCCGGGCGAGGTGCTGATCAAGGTACACAAGACCGCCATCTGCGGCACGGACGTACATATTTATAAATGGAATCCGTGGTCGCAGCAGCACGTCCGGCCGCCGCAGGTCATCGGCCACGAGTATGTCGGAGAGATCGCCGCGCTGGGCGCGGGCGTGGAGGATCTTTCCATCGGCCAGCGCGTCAGCGGCGAGGGCCACATCACCTGCGGCCGCTGCCGCAACTGCCATTCCGGCAACATCCAGTGGTGCAAGGATCATGTGGGCGTGGGCGTGGACCGCGACGGCGCCTTTGCCGAATACGTCTGCATCCCCTCGCGCAACGTCATTCTGATTGACGAAAGCCTGCCGGAGGATGTTGTAGCCTTCTTTGATGCCTTCGGCAACGCCACGCACACCGCGCTGATGTTTCCCCTCGTTGGCGAGGACGTGCTGATCGCCGGCGCGGGGCCCATCGGCATCATCGCCGCAGGCATCTGCAAATACGCCGGCGCACGCCGCGTGGTCATCACGGACAGGAACGAATACCGCCTCGACCTCGCGCGGAAGATGGGCGCGGATGCCGCCGTGAACATCGAAAACGAGGACATCCGCGAGATCATGCGCAAGCAGGGCCTGACGGAGGGCTTCGACGTGGGCCTTGAAATGTCCGGCAGCGGCGCGGCCTTCCACCAGATGGTCTCCGTCATGCGCAACGGCGGCAAGATCTCCCTGCTCGGCCTGGGCGACGGCCCGATCTCCGTGGACATGAACCGGATCATCACCAAGGGGCTGACGCTTCAGGGCATCTACGGCCGCAAGATGGACAACTGGCACCAGATGTCCTACATGGTGCAGGGCGGACTGGATCTCACACCCGTCATCACCCACCGCTTCCACTATACCGACTTCCAGAAGGGCTTCGACGCCATGCTGAGCGGCAACTCCGGCAAGGTCG
>CAKUMR010000026.1 GCA_934667865.1 uncultured Oscillospiraceae bacterium
GGAATTTTGAATACTATTCCGAAGATCCGCTGCTTTCCGGCAAGCTGGCTGCGGCCATGGTGCGCGGCATCCAGTCCGAGGGCGTTTCTGCCTGCGTCAAGCATTTCAGCGCGAACAACAAGGAAATTAACCGCAAGGGCAGCGATTCCCGCGTGAGCGAGCGCGCTTTGCGGGAGATTTACTTCAAGGGGTTTGAGATCGTCGTGAAGGAAGGCGGCGTCTGGGCAGTGATGACGGCTTATAATCTTCTGAACGGGAGCTACACCTCGGAAAACAAAGAGCTGATCTCCGGAATTTTGCGTGAGGAATGGGAATTTGACGGGCTGGTCGTCACGGACTGGGAGAATTATGCCGAGCATTACGCTGAGGTTCTTGCCGGCAACAACGTGCGGATGCCGCACGGCAGCCTGCGTCGGCTGCAAAGGGCAATGCAGGAGGGCCTGATCACCCGCGAGGACCTGCTGCCGAATGTCCGCCGCGTACTGCAATTCCTTCTAAGATTGGACTGAAAAAGCGGGAAGGATGCAGCGCAAAGGAGGAAAACAAATGAAAGAGTATACCGTCCGGAAAGTGCCGGAGAGATTAAGCCCCGAAAGCGAACGCTGGCTGCAAATCGCGCCGCTTTTCGTCGACTGCTTTCCGTGGCCGGCGTTTGCGGAGAAAATTGCAACGTCTGTAAGACTCGTCAGCACCGCGTTCGGCCTTCTCGTGCATTTTGAAACGGACGAACGGCCGCTTTTTGCGCGTAAGACCGAGGACAATACGCAGGTTTGCGAGGACAGCTGCATGGAGTTCTTCTTTCGCGCGGAAGGCACGCAGAAATATATCAACTTGGAGGTCAATCCGCTGGGTGTTGTCCACGCAGAATTTGACCGCACGCTCATCCCGGTCGGCGCAAAGCAGCTCCGTCTCGTGAGCTGCATCACGCCGGAGAAGTGGATTCTGCAATATGAAGTGCCGTTTTCGTTGATTAAAACGTACTTCGGCAGCGTCGGTGCCTGCCTTTACGCGAACTTCTACAAATGCGGCGACAAGACAAGTCACCCGCACTATGCCTGTTGGAATCCCGTGGGCGGCGACCGGCCGAATTTTCATCAGCCGGAAGCCTTCGGGAAGCTCCTGCTTGTTTAGAACCCGAAAAGCGCCCCTGCGCGGACAAATCCGCGCAGGGCGCTTTTCACATTGCAGAATTGGAATTTAACTCTGTTATTTTGCACCAGAAGATTGCATTTTACGGCTGTATGCAGTATAATATCTCAAATAGAAAGGGAAACGGGCGGAAACGCCCCCTGTTCGCGCCGTGTTTTTCACGGAAATTTTCAAGCACCTGCATGGGGAGGTGACGGCAGATGAAACGAGGATTCCTGCCAAAGGAACTGAAATACATCAAAAAGCATCAGGCGCAGAGACACTGGTGCGGCTTACTGCTGCTCCTGTGCGCGGCTGTGCTGTTCTCCACCGTCTATGCGCTCGTCTTTCCCGCCATTACGATGGAGGACTGTCAGATTCCGGAGCACACCCACAGTGAGGCCTGCTACAGCACGGCGGACTCTGCCGCCGATGCAGCCGTGCCGGTCTGCGGGCTTGCTGAGCATAGCCACAGCTCCGATGCGCTTCCTTCTTCGGACACGGCGTCACCGGAAGAAGCACGGACGCAGGCGCTGGAAACATACGACAAGCTGACTGACGATGCTGCCCGTGTTTCAAGCATTTCCGTCAAGGAGATCTCGGACGGCACGGGTCCCTTTGATGCGGACGATGCTGCGGGCAACGACAGTTCGGGACAAAACAGGATCGTGCGGACCTTTGATACCGTAACGTACCTGTTTGAGGTCCAGATGGACACCTATGACAACAACAGCTATGGTGAGGCGCGGGTCCGGCTGGAGTTTGTCCTGCCGCTGACCGGGGAGCAGGCGGCCTTTGACCAGTCGGCCATGGCGTGGATGGATCAGACGGACGGCTATGCGCCGGTCCTTACCACGGAAACGAGAACGATTGACGGGAAGGAAGTACAAGGTCAGGTGCTGACCTGCTATAAGCGCCTGCTTCCTTCCGAGAGCCACCAGTCTGTTGTGCCCGGCGCCTTCGGCGAGAACGTGACGATTTATGTGAAATCCATGAAAAACGGCGAGCGCTTCGCTCCGATCTTCAGCGCCGCCATGGAATATAGCACTTGGGACGGCGACTGCCCCGAGCACGAGCAGCCGGAAAAGGCCTCGGTAACGGCAGACCGGATCACCGTGAGCGCCGCGCCGAAATACAATATCCGCATCGGCTGCTCGTCGACCTATAAGAGCACATTTGACTTTGACTCGGGCAATGAGATCGCGCAGGCCTATGGCGGCGGCTACGGCAAGGGGCAGGTGACAGGCCGCGTTGTGAAATACGGCATCGTGCTCCAGCTCTACAACGACAACGCCTCCAAGGGGCTGCGGGGCATCGAGCTGTCGGACGGCGCGCCGATCGCCTTTGATCTGGAGGTCGGCTCGGAGTACACGATCAATCAGCCCAACGAGGGCAGCGGCTATGCGCAGGGGACAAGGATAGACACCACCGCGCAGTATACGCCGCTTTTATGGAGCTGCGACGAGAACAACACGACGAGCTCCGGGCTGACCAACACGGACGGCCGCGTGCTCTATGAAAGCAACGGCTGCGCGCAGGAATGGGCGCCCTATGCCAGAGCGGCCATGGGCACAAAGGACAATACCTGCTACGACAGCGGCGCGTGGAGAGCGACGCAGGAGGGCAGTACCATCCATGTGACCGTGTCCGGTTATCAGATCAATGTGGATCACCTGCCGACGACAAACGCAGACGGCAATACATACAGAACGGGCGCATACGGCGCGGAGCTGGGCATCGGCTGCTTCTCCGCCGGAGAGCTCTGGCTGGTTCAGCCCTATAACAGGATCGGTGAAACCAGCGACAATCAGGGGCCGGCGTTTGATGTCGTGTCGCAGTATGGTCAGGGCAAGTTTGACCTCACCGCGCGCGCGGTCAATATGAAAGTGACGACTCTCAGCGGCGCGGTTTTTGCGGACCCGAACGGCACCAGCAATGCACAGACCAGAAACGATGACGACTGGGACTCCGCTGGCGTGGAGCTGCGGCTTAACGGCGCGCTCCAGAACCGTGTATCCTATGCCGATCCGTCCAACTGGAATCGCGGCGTCGGTGTGGAAACCAGCCGTGACGGACGTGACTTTGCTGCCGTAGGCACGGAGATCCGGCTGCTCGGCGGCTTTACCTACAACCACCGCAATGAGCCGGACGAGCTGCTCTATCTGGGAACCAATCTTCTCAAGTTCTATGGAAGCGCCATTGAAGTGCTGGACACTCCGGCGCCGGATTTCATCTTCCTCAACGGCGCGCACGCCAGAGAAACAACGGTTCTCTATGCAACCAAGAAGGACGGAACGGATTGGGTCAGCGATTACGAGCTGATGCATACCTATGAAGACGACATGGTGTTCTACAGGAACCTGTCGGATATCCCGTCGGGACATCTGTGTGTCGGGCTGCTCTATTGCTTCAAGGAAGATACGTTCGGACAGATCGGCGAGCCTTACTTCTACTGCCAGACACCTGCCAGAGTGCGGGAGAATATGGAGCTGGCCGGCAAGTCCTATATTCTGGCGTCCACCTCGCGCGCATGGACAAAATCCATGAAAGCGCCGGCATGACGCCGGAGCAGCTCCCGGATTGGACGAATCCGGACACGAAGCTGTCCGACTTCCCGTCAGGCAGCTACTACAGCGCAAATATCAACGGTTCGACATGGTACGTCAAAACGGACTACTCTCAGGCGGCCAGCGGCATCGTGAAGGATCACAACTCCGACTGGCGGCACTGGGGTGACACCCTGCTTGTCATCGGCTATAAGACCGGGATCACCAAGACCCTGTGCCAGACCAGTGACAATACGGCCAAGAACACCTATAATCTGGACGCGGAGCAGCGCGTGGTGGACTTCAGACTCCAGCCGAGGACCTATTATGATCAGGGCAGCACGCAGTTCAGCCTGACGACGACCGTCACGGTCACGGACACGCTGCCCAGATACCTGACCTACCGCCCCGGCTCTGCCTATTTTGGCGGTACCTATGTGCAGACCTCGACGAACGGCGGCACACAGGGGATGATCACCGGCGGTACGCTCCGCGAGCCGGACAGCGTGGTCAATAACGCGGACGGCACCCAGACGCTGGTCTGGGTCATTCCCGATGTGACGGTGGGCGAGACGATGCCTGCGATCTACTATTCTGCCGCCATCGGAAACCGGAACGTACCGGATGAGGACGTGTCCACCGGCACGACCAATCTGACCAACAGCGTCCGCATTTCAGCGACGCACGATCTGCGCCAGCCGTCCTTTGAAAACGGCAATTACGCCGAGGTAGGCCTTGCCGTGACGCGCGGCACAGCCAGCTCCTTCGGCAAGTACAGCAAGCAGAAGCTGGTGGATCCGGACGGCGTGATCGACTATGTGGTCTATTTTGACAATAACTCCGCTTCCGGTACGGAGGCAGTGCTGCTGGATGCCATGCCGTATGACACGGTGAACGGAAGCCATTTTGGCGGAACCTACGCCGTGAACGGCTGGCAGCTGGACGTATCCAAATGTACCGCCGCCGGTTTGCGCCTGTACTACACCATGGATGAGCAGTACAGGGGCGCGACAATCACCTCGCTTGGCGGCACCGAAGCGGCGAAGAATGTGATTCAGAGCTGGGAAAGCGCGGCGATCGCCTCCGACGGTACGGTCTCGGCCTTCAATGGCAGCCGCCCGGTGGCGTGGGCCATTCTCGGCAGCCTGTCGGCCAATCAGCGAATCGAGATCAATATGCAGATTCAGCTTAAGCCGGTGCGCTCGGCCGCGGGGAATCAGATAGAGAATAACTATTATGTAAATGCAGTATCCAGCGGCGATACCGTTGTCTATGTGGAAAATCCCACCGTCAACCGAACGCTGGAGGGCCTGACGTGGTTGGACAGAAACTTTGACGGCTTGCAGGATTCCGGTGAGGATCGCCTCTCCGGTGTGCAGGTCGCCCTCTGGAAGCTGAAAGACGGCGGAAACGCCGGCAGGGAAGCGGACTATGAGCCATTCTGCTATTCCGGTACCACGACGCAGATGGTGATCAGGACCGGGAAGCGGGTCAGCTATCTGGCGGGAGAAGCGGGCGTGAGCGACTATGAATGGGGCCGCTATCTCTTCACCGATCTTCCTGCCGGGACCTACGCCGTAAAATTCACCCACGGCGAGGAAACACCGGACATTTCCGGGCTGACCGCTGCGCTGACCAATCAAGGCGGTGCGAGCGAGGATCACCGCGACTCGGACGGCGTTGCGAGCTACGACGCGCAAGGTGCCTTGCAGCAGACCCTGATCCTTGGCATCGAGCTTCCGCGCGTGGACGAGATGTCCGTCATGAAATTCGAGTCCAGGTATCATGACAGCGGTTTCTATCAGCGGGGCTACGAGCTGCCGGAAACCGGCGGCGTTGGCACTCTGCCCTGCATATTGGGCGGCGCGCTGCTGTCCTCTGCGGCGCTGTGCCTGCTGTACTTCCAATGCAAACGTAAAAGAAGAACTTAAACAGCAGCGCCCGGTTCGGTGGAACCGGGCGCTTTTCTGCCCGAATTTCGCTGATTTTATGGAGATTTTCTATTGAAAAGCCAATCCATGTGTGCTACAATGTGACCGGATAGACCGCTGCGGTCATTTTTGTGATCGATTTGCGGCGGTTGAAGATGGAAAGCTGCGGCAGCGCGGCTTTTCAAATGAATACTAGTTAGCGGACGCTAACCATCTGCGCACCTGCCCCTTTCGGGGAGATTGACAGGGAGGATTCTCACGGCGGCAGCGGCAGCGGACGCTTAAAATGGAGGCATACGGATGAAAGTATTGGTGTATGGCGCGGGCGTGCTTGGCTGCAATCTGGCAAACGACCTGTTCCGTGCCGGAAAAGATACGGTCCTGCTCGCGCGTGGGAGTTGGGCGGAGGAGCTCCGGAAAAACGGCCTGCGGATTAAGAATAAGGTCTCGCCCCGTGTGAAGGTCTGCCGGATTCCGGTGGTGACGGAGCTTGCGCCGCAGGGGGATTACGATGTCATTTTCGTCGCCGTCCGCTATACGCAGATGGAAACGATCATGGACGCGCTGCGGGCGAGCCGGGCGAAGAACATCGTCTTTGTCGGAAACAACGTGCGCGCCGTGGAAACGGCGGCGCTTCTGCCGGAGAAAAATGTGATGTTTGCCTTTGTGAGCGCGGCGGGGCACCGCGAGCGCGACCGCGTGGCCTCGGTCGATCTTCATAAGATCACGATCGGTCAGCTCTGCGGCGCGCCCTCCAACGAGGCGCTGATCGGGCAGATTTTCGCGGGAACGAAATATAAGGTTACCTACGAGCCGGACATGGAGGATTATCTTCTGTGCCATGCCGCGTTTGTGCTTCCGGCGGCCTTCGCCTGCTACAAAACCGGCGGCGACCTGAAAAAGATCAGAAAGGACGGCGCCTATCTGAATCGGATGATCGATGCAAACATCGAGGGCTACCGCGCCATCCGGGATGCCGGACATGAGATCCTGCCGAAGGAGGATGCGGAGTTTGAGGGCGCGGCATACCGGAAGACCTGCTTCCGCTTCTTTAAGCTCATCTGCACGACCAGCCTTGGGAAGATCTGCGTTTCCGACCACGCCATGAACGCGACCGATGAAATGAGCGCCCTGAACCGTGACCTGAAGCAGTTTTTTGACAAAAACGGAGCGGAATATCCGGTGTGGCAGGCGCTTGAAAAGGAAGCAGGAGGGTACCTGAAATGATTCTGAAAACCATTCTGGAGGGCGTTGGCCTCGGCGTGCTGCTCACTCTCGTCTGCGCGATCGGCATCCGGAAGGGCGCGGTCGGGATGGTGCACCTCTACAGTCCGGCAGTGCAGGACCGCTGCGTGGAGCTGGGGCTGACGACCCATGAGAAAATCCGGCGGAACGCTTTTCTGTTCAAGCTCGTCTGCATCCCCGGCTACATTGCCTATGTGCTGGTATTTGTCTACGCAGTGAATGGCGCACGGGGCTTCCTTGCGGGGTTCTGGCAGCTGCTCGTGATCCTTTCCGTGATGAATCTGATCGACCGCTTTCTCGTGGACGGCTTTTGGGTCGGCCACACGGGCGCCTGGACGATCCCCGGCACGGAAGATCTGAGGCCCTACATCACAACGAAGGACAAGTGCAGAAAGTGGCTCTTCGGGTCCGTCGGCATGGTGGTCATCTCGGCGGTGCTGTCGGCGCTTATGCTGCTTTTTGTCCGCTGAGCGGAGGCGTGGCAATGCTGTTTGAAACGTTTGGGAACAAGAAAAATCCGACGGTGCTGTTTTTCCATGCCATGGGCGTGACGGGCGCAAGCAGCGAACCGGTGGCGAAGCAGCTGTGCGACCGTTATTTCTGTGTTCTGCCGACCTCTACGGTCTACTGTGCGGGGCAGAAATACCGCGGCAAAGCGGATGAGGTGCGGCAGGTGGAGGAATTTCTCCATGCGCAGGGCATACAGCGCCTTGCGCTGGTCGTCGCCTCGTCCATCGGCGCAGATCTTGCCATGGCGTTTCTGACGCAGACGAAGCTGCCCGTCGATCACGTATTCTTTGACGGCGGTCAATTTGCGCAGATCGGCAGGGGAACGCGCCGGGTCATGACGCCTTTTCTGTATCTTGCCATCAGGAGCCTGTACTGGTCGAAGGGCGGCACGCTGAAAAAGATCATGTGGTGCGACGATGAGTCCATCCGCCCCTATTTTATCGCCGCGGGCAAGGCGCTGCGCTATGGAAATCTGCGCCGCCAGATGGCGGACAGTCTGGAGGATAAGCCCTTCCCGCCGCTTCCGGAGGCGCTGGAAAAGAACACCTATTTTTCCTTCGGCAGCATCGAGGAGCATTTCAAATACCGCGATGCCGTCCGGAAGACGTACCCGCACGGCAATTACCCGGTCTTTGAGGGCTGCAACCATATGCAGTATCAGATCCGCGACCCGCGGGGCTTTGCTGCGATGCTCCGCACGATCATGGAGGAAAGCAGACTCCCGGCGCTGCCCATTCTGAGAAGTGAGGCATAAAAATACGGTTCCCTGAAACGGGAACCGTATTTTTCTGTTCTCCTGTCGGTTTTTTCCGGTCGTATTTACTTTTCCTTTCCGGCATGGTATAATCGCAGCAGTAAAATGCAGAAAGAGAGAGAAAAAATGAACGTTGTCTTTGTGATTTTTGGCCTTCTGGCAGTCGTCGGCGGCGTGGTCGCCGCGCTGGTGACGCACCGGAAAAGCTGGTGGGCGGCGACCCTGATCGGCCTTGCGCTGTTCGTATTCGGCTTTTCCTTTGAGATCGTTCCGACGGGCTACACCGGTGTCCGGACGACCTTCGGGCAGATCTCGGACGAGATCGTTCCGCAGGGCTTCAACCTGAAAATTCCCTTTGCACAGAACATCAAGCTCGTCAACAACAAGCAGCAGGACACGGTGATCAAGTCGCAGATCTGGGGCGAGAGCATCGAAAAGACGCCCGTCTATGCCTCGGAGGTGACCGTGACCTATCAGATTGCCTCCAAACGCTCGGCGTGGATTTTTTCCAACGTGACGAATACCGATTCGCTCATCTCGCAGGATCTCGTTTCCTCGGCGATCAAGTCCGCCATGGTCGAGCTGACGGCGGACGAGGTGACGGTGCGCTCGCGCATCGAGCCGGAGGTAAAGGAAAAGCTCACGGCCTCCATTGACGAGAAGTACGGCGCGGACACAATTGAAATCCTCAAGGTCACCATCAACCAGATGGACTTTGAGGACAGCTACAACGCTGCGATTGCGGCGAAGTCCATCGCCCAGCAGGAGCAGGCAAAACAGAAGATTGAAAACGACACCGCCGTTGCCAAGGCAGAGGCGGACAAAAAGGTTGCCATCACAAACGCCGAAGCGACGGCGGAGGCGCTGCGCATTGCGGCGCAGGCAGAGGCCGATGCCAACCGCCTGCTGGAAGAGAGTCTGACGGATCGCGTGCTGAAAAACCGCTTCTATGAAAAGTGGGACGGCGCGCTGCCGAAGGTCATGGGCGAAAGCTCCGTGCTGATGGACATCACGGACGAGATCAACTGATACCGGGAGGAAAACGGATATGAAGAAACCAAGAATTCTTGTAGTCGGCAGCCTTGCCATGGATCAGACCGCGACCACGGCGGTCTTCCCGCGGCAGGGGCAGACGGTGCTGGGCAAAAAGTTCCGCAGCGCGCCTGGCGGAAAGGGAGAAAACCAGGCCGTTCAGGCGGCGCTGCTCGGAGCGGACGTGACCATGCTGGGCAAGCTGGGCCGCGACAGCAATGCGCAGGAGATCCTCGCAGCCTGCAAGGCGGCCGGGGTGAACACGGAGCATATGCTCTTCGATGAAACCGAGTCCACAGGCTGTGCGATGATCATTCTGGAGGAGCAGCCCGACGGCTCCACGCAGAACCGTATTCTTGTCCTGCCCGGCTCCAATATGACCATTACAAAGGCGGATGTTGAATTCCTGCGCGAGGGGATCGCGGAATATGATCTGGTCATTCTCCAGCTGGAGATCCCGATGGAGATCAACGAGCTGGTCGCGGAATTTGCCC
>CAKUMR010000027.1 GCA_934667865.1 uncultured Oscillospiraceae bacterium
CCATACGGGCAATCTCGTTTTTCGAGACGTCGCAGAGCTTGGCGTAATCAAAGAGTGCGCCGGCGGGGTTGAGCTTCTTGCAGGAGAACTTGAAATCGTCGGAGAGCGCGGTGGGGTTGGCCTTGCGCCAGTCCTCATAGTTGGAGTTCAGCAGCGTCATGATGTATTCATACACCGCCTGCACCGGGAAGCCCGCCGCCTTGTAGTAGGTCAGCGCCAGCTCCGGGTCCTTTCGCTTGGAGAGCTTGCGCTTGGAGGTGCCGTCCATCTTCATCAGAGGGCCGATGTGGACGTACTTCGGCAGCTTGAAGCCCAGTGCCTTGAACAGCTGAATGTGGAAAGGCAGGCTGGGCAGCCACTCGTCGCCGCGGACGACGTGCGTCGTGCGCATCAGGTGGTCGTCCACCGCGTGGGCGAAGTGGTAGGTGGGGATGCCGTCGGATTTCAGCAGAACCTGATCGATGTCGTTTTCCGTGATGGTCAGCGTGCCTTTGACCAGATCGTTGTACTTGAACTTATTTTCGATGGAGCCGGTGGAGCGGAAGCGCAGCACCCACGGCTTGCCAGCGGCGATGGCGGCCTGCACATCTTCGATGGGACGGTCGCGCCAGACGGCGTAGCTGCCGTAGTAGCCGAAGTTGATCTTCTTCTCCTCCTGCTCGGCGCGCATGGCGGTCAGCTCCTCCTCCGTGCAGAAGCAGGGGTAGGCGTCGCCTTGCAGCACGAGCTGCTTGGCATAGACGTGGTAGATCTCCGCGCGCTGACGCTGGCGGTAGGGGCCGTAAGCGCCGTTGTCGCCGGTGATGGTCGCACCCTCGTCAAAGTGGATGCCGTAGTGCCGGAGCGTGTTGATCAGTACCTCGACCGCGCCGGGAACCTCGCGCTTGGCATCCGTGTCCTCCACGCGCAGAAACAGCACGCCGCCGGACTGGTGCGCCATGCGCTCGGCGACCAGACCCTGCACCAGATTGCCCAGATGGACGAAGCCGGTGGGAGAGGGCGCCATGCGCGTGACGACCGCACCTTCCGGCAGATCGCGCGGCGGGAAGCGCTGTTCCATGTCTTCCGGCGTCGCCGTGACGTCGGGGAACAGAAGTTGAGCAAGCCTTGTTGTATCCATGAATCTTACCTCGTGCAGAATTTTCTCTCATTATATCATGCGCCGCAGGCGAAATCAATTCGCAGCGCGGAAAGCTGTGCAGATTTTGTAAAATAACAGATGAAAATGCGAAGATCATCGTGTATAATGGTAGCATCCGATCTCAAGGAGCGAATGCTTTGAAACAAACCTCTCTGCGTGGAAAGAAATTCTTCCTGCTGGACATGGACGGCACGATCTATCTGGGCGACCGGCTTTTCGACGGCACGGTCGATTTTCTGGAATATGTCCGCGCCTCCGGCGGGAAATATCTCTTCCTGACCAACAATTCCTCGCGCAGCGTGGATGCCTACATAGACCGCATGGCGCGCTTCGGCATTTCCGCGGCGAAGGAGGACTTCCTGACCTCTGTGGATGCGCTGTGCGTGTACCTCTCCAAAAATGGCTACGGCGGCAAACGCCTGTACGCCTTCGGCACGGCCTCCTTCCGCCGCCAGCTCGCGGACGCGGGCTTTTCCGTGACCGACCGGCTGGAGGACGGGATAGACGCGCTCGTCTGCGGCTTTGACACCGAGCTGACCTTCCGGAAGCTGGAGGATGCCTGCATCCTGCTGGGCCGCGGCGTGGACTTCATTGCAGCGAATCCCGACTGGGTCTGCCCGACGTCCTATGGTTATGTGCCCGACTGCGGGAGCGTCTGTGAGATGCTCTTCCGCGCGACGGGGCGGCGGCCGGTGTTCATCGGCAAGCCGCAGCCGGAAATGGCGCTGCTTGCCATGGAGCAATACGGCTACCGTCCGGAGGAAACGGTCGTCATCGGCGACCGGCTCTATACGGACATCGCCTGCGGCATCCACGCCGGGATAGACGCAGCACTGGTGCTCTCCGGCGAGGGGACGCTCGCCGATGTGGAAAACAGTCCCGAAAAACCCACGCATATCTATCAGAATATCCGCGCGATACTCAATGACCTGACAGGGGAGGAACTCAAATGAAGCTCAACTACAAACGCACGATTTTCGTCGGATTCGCCTTCTTCCTGATCTGCGCCTTCTGGCAGGCGTATGACAACACCATCCCGCTGATCCTGACGAACAAATTCGGCCTGTCGCAGACGGCCTCCGGCGTCATCATGGCGCTGGACAACATTCTGGCGCTGTTCATGCTGCCGCTGTTCGGCGCGATCTCGGACAGGCACAAGGGCAAAATGGGCCGCCGCACGCCCTTCATCCTGATCGGCACGATCGTCGCGGCGCTGGCCTTCGTGTCCCTGTCCTTTGTGGACAACCATCAGCTTTCCAATGTGCAGAAGTTCGCCGCCATCGACGACCCCGAAGCGCTGGCCGTGATCTATGAAGCGCAGGAGGGCAAGACGCTCATGACCCCGGAGGGCGAGAGCTTCGTCCTGTCCGAAAAATTCACCGAAGAGGAATTCACCCAGATCCGCAGCCGCACGGAGCAGGACGGAAAGAGCACGCCGAACCCGGACTACACGGATTACGTCGTCCCCGCGCGGCAGGCCTGCGCCAGAGAGATCACCCATTCCTCCCCGCGGACGCTGATCTTATTCATTGCGCTGCTTCTGGTGGCGCTCATCGCCATGGCGACCTTCCGCAGCCCGGCGGTCGCGCTCATGCCGGATGTGACCATCAAGCCCCTGCGCAGCAAGGCCAATGCCGTCATCAACCTCATGGGAACGGCGGGCGGCATTCTGGTTCTGGTGCTCGGCATGATCTTCGCCACCTCCTCGGCGAAGAATTCCATGATGTCCTACACGGGCTATTTCTCCGTGATCGCGGGCATCATGCTGCTGGCGCTGGCCATCTTCATGTGGAAGGTGCGCGAGCCGAAGCTTGTGCAGCGGATGCAGGAGGAGAGCAAGATCTACGGCATCGAGGAGGACGCGCCGGAGGCGGCGGGCGAAAAGCACCGGCTGGGCAAGGCCGAGCGGCGCTCGCTTCTGTTCCTGCTTGCCTCCATCATTCTCTGGTTCATGGGCTATAATGCCGTGACCTCCAAGTACTCGGTCTATGCGAGCAACGTTCTGAACAAGGATTACAACATGACCCTGATGATCGCGCAGGGCGCGGCCATCCTTTCCTATCTGCCGGTCGGCATGATCTCCTCCAAGGTCGGCCGCAAGAAGACCATCCTCGCGGGTGTCGCGATGCTGGCAACGGCCTTCGGCGTGGCCTGCTTCCTCAATGAGAGCAGCCCCACGATGCTGATGAACGCCATGTTCGCGCTGGCCGGCATCGGCTGGGCGACGATCAATGTCAATTCCTTCCCCATGGTGGTCGAGATGTGCAGCGGCAGCGACGTGGGCCGCTACACCGGCATTTATTACACCGCAAGCATGGCCGCACAGACCATCACCCCGATGTTCTCCGGCCTGCTGATGGATAAGCTCGGCATGACGAGCCTGTTCCCCTATGCGACGGTGTTCGTTGCGCTGGCCTTCGTGACCATGCTCTTCGTCATGCACGGAGACAACAAGCCGGTCGCCAAAAAGGGACTGGAAGCACTGGATGTAGAGGACTGAGAAAATGAAAGCTGTTTTGATTTGCCTGATCGTGCTGCTGGCGCTGTGGCTTCTGTGGCTGATCATGATTTTCTGCAAGCGGAAAAAATCCACTTTTTCCGCTTTAGGCCGGTATTATTATGCCCACCGCGGCCTGCATGATGCAAAAAACGGTGTGCCGGAAAACTCCCTGCTGGCCTTCCGCCGGGCAGTGGAGCAGGGCTACGGTGCGGAGCTGGACGTGCATCTGACAAAGGACGGCAGGCTTGCCGTCATGCATGACGAAAGCCTGAAGCGCACTGCCGGCGTGGATCGCAGGCTCTGCGACATGACGGCCGAGGAGCTTTCCTCCTGCCGCCTGGAGGGAACGGACGAGCCCGTGCCGTATCTGGAGGAGGTTCTGCCGGTTTTTGAGGGACGGACACCGTTGGTCGTGGAGATCAAGCCCTGCAAGGGCAACCAGGCTGAGCTGACAAAGCGCACCTGCGAGCTGCTCGACCGCTTCCCACAGCTCACCTATTGCATCGAGTCCTTCGATCCTCGCGTGCTGCGGTGGCTGCGCCGTTACCGTCCGGAGATCGTGCGCGGCCAGCTCTCCTGTAATTTCCTGAGGGATCGCAATAATTTGCTGCTTCCGGCGGCCTTCCTGCTGACCAACCTGATGACCGGCTTCCTCACTGCGCCGGATTTCATTGCCTACCGTTTTTCCGATCGGAAAAACGCCAGCCTGCGCCTGTGCCGCAGGCTGTGGGGGGTGCAGGAGTTCTCCTGGACCATCCGCAGTGCGGAGGATGCGAAAGCTGCGCTGGACGACGGCTGCCTGATCATCTTTGAGCATTGCGTGCCGGGAGAGAAGGAATGAAGCTCCTGACGCTGCGGGAGCATCCGGAGCTGCTGCCGCCGGCGGCGCGCTGGTTTCATGAAAAATGGGGCATCCCGGAGGCGGCCTACCGCGAGAGCATGGAAGCCTGCCTGAAAGAAAAAGCGCCTGTGCCGCAGTGGTATCTGGCGACGGACGCGGGACGCATCGTCGGCGGCCTCGGCGTGATCGAAAACGATTTTCACGAACGCAGGGACCTGACGCCGAACGTCTGCGCCGTCTATGTCGAGCCGGACTGCCGCTGCCGCGGCATTGCCGGGCAGCTTTTGCGGACGGTCTGTGAGGATCTCGCCGCCATGGGCATCCGGACGCTCTACCTGCTGACCGACCACACCGCGTTTTACGAACGCTGCGGCTGGGAGTTTTTCTGCATGGTGCAGAATCAGGGTGAGAAAACCCAGTCAAGGATGTATGTGCATAGGGTGAAAGAGTAAAAAACGGGCGGCATCTGTATTTTACAGATGCCGCCCATTTCTTTGCTGCCAGATTTTACATCCATTCCTCGCCGGGCTCAAAGGCTTCGACAAAGACGTCTGCCGGAAGATTCTCCCATGCCAGTCGTGCAGGATCGTAGCGCTTGGCCCCCTTGATCACCGATACAGGCTTACGCAAAACGCTCAGATCTTGCAGCGGGTTCGCGTCAAGCACAATAAAATCCGCACATTTTCCCGGCGCGATACTGCCGAGGTTTTTCTCCTGCTTCAGCGCCTGCGCGCCATTCAGAGTTGCAGCTTGCAGGCACTCTGCTGTGCTCATGCCGCGCCTGTGCAGCATTTCCATTTCATGGAAGAAATCACCGACCGAATCCGTGCCGATCGCAATGCGCACGCCGGCGCGTCTTGCTGCTGCGACCGCTTCGTCAAACGCAGGCCAGAGTGTTTTGTGCTTTGCGCTCCATACTTCTCTGCGGCCAAAAGCGGTGTGCGCAGTCAGCCGGTAAGAGCTGAGTGTTGGAATCAGGGTGATTCCCTTTTCGGTCATTGCTTCGGCCAGCGCATCGTTCAGGAAAGCACCGTGATTGATGATGTCCACCCCTGCGCGGATGCTCCGTCCCAACTGCTCGGTTCCCATCGCGTGGATGGAAACAAACGAGTGGACATTATGCGCTTCTTCAACAGCGGCCCGGATCATTTCTTCATTGATTTCGGCAATGACAGGCTCCCCTTCAGAAACCGCAACCGGTTCTTCGCTGGATAACAGCTTGATCGCATCTACGCCCTTTTTGAAAGAAGAACGAACCCCTTTACGTATCTCATCCGGTGTATCCACTTCAATGCATAGCTCACAGCCATGCCCGCCGGTGATGGAAAATGCCTGTCCGGTGATAAACATCCGCGGCCCGGGGACGGAGGCCTCCGCTGTTGCCTGACGCATTGCGTAAGGAATATTGCCTGGCGCCCCGGCCTCCAGAATCGTTGTGATGCCCATTCGCAGAGAATACATTGCGCTGCGGATGGCACGCTGAGTCAAGACAGCATCCGTAATCTGAAAAAATGATCCCTTTGGCCCAAAGAGTGGTCCAACCAGTCGCTTATAGGTCTGGTGCTCGTGCAGATTGATGAGGCCGGGTATGACCCATTTCCCGCTGAGATCAAACTTGCTTCCTTCCGGCAGTTGAGCAGCCGCCGGAAGAATCTCAAGGATACGATCGCCTTCACAGACAATTGCAGCGTTTGTTACAAAATCCTGCCGCACACTGTCATATACATTTGCATGATAAAAAATCTGTTTCATGCTTGCTCCTCTGCTCATTCAAAGAGCTTTCTCAGGGCGTTGACATCTTCGTCATCGAATCTCTCTGCGGCGGTCATCAGCTGATAGAGCATACCGGACATGGGCAGGGGAATTCCTTCTCCCAATGCCAGCGCATTTTTGATGTCCTTCCGCGCGAGGCGAAGCGTAAAGCCCGGTTCAAACTCACCGTTTACCAATTTCGGCCAGCGGTTTGTCAGCGCGCGGGAAGCGCCGGAGTTGCTGCCGATCACCTCATAGAAAAGCTGTGAATCTACCCCATTTTTCATGGCAATATGGTACGCCTCACACAGCCCCATCAGATTGTACATGGAAAGAAGATTATCCAGATTCTTGATCGTCTTTCCCATGCCGCAGGGGCCGAGGGAATAAACGGTCGCAGAGAATACATCCAGTACCGGCCGCACCTTCTGCTGTGCTTCTTCCGGTCCGGCACCGAATACTGTGAGCCGTCCGTTCTGGGCGCCTGCCACGCCGCCGGAAACAGGGGCGTCGACGATCTGAACCCCACGCGGAGCATAGAAACGCTCAACCTGCTGCACCGCATCGGTTGTCGTTGAGGACATCTCCAGAATCACCGTGCCGGAAGCCATTGCATCAGCCAAAGCAACATCGGTCAGGAATTCCAGAACTTCTTTATCCGTCGGGAGAATGGTAATAACGATTTCTGCTCCGGAAACCGCCTGTGCAGGACTGTCGCAAACCTCTAAACCTGACGCGGCCAAACGGTTTGCCGCTGCACGGCTGTGATGGATTGCCGTAGAGACCTTATAACCGGCCTTCAGCAAATGTCCCGCCATCGGTTCGCCCATAGCGCCCAAGCCAAAAAATGCAATCTTCATATGGCCTCCCCGAATTATGCGCCCGTCTTTCCGGCGCTGCCGAACAGGTCGATTTTTTCCAGTGCGCGCTGCTTTACCGCGGCCTGTACGCGAAGCTCCAGATCAGAGAAATCCTCGCCGCCGCACCGGTCGATTTCTTCGCGGGCAGCCTCACGCAGTTCCGTATGGATGTTGATTTTCGTAATACCGAGGTCGATCGCATGACGGATATCCGCCTCGCCGATGCCGGAAGCGCCGTGCAGTACCAGAGGAATGTCCACCGTATTGCGCACCTTTTCCAGAATACCGAACTCGATGTGCGGTGTGGAGGAATAGTGGCCGTGCATATTGCCGATGGCAAGCGCCAGACAGTCGACGCCGGTGGCATCTACAAATTCCTTCGCTTCGTCGGGGTTGGTATAGCCGTATTTTGCAAGTGCTTCTTCATACTTTGTTTCTGCGCCGACATGGCCCAGCTCGGCCTCAATGGGGATGCCAAGGGGGTGGAAGGTATCCACTACTTCTTTTGTGCGGCGGATGTTCTCGGGGAGCTCATATGCCGAACCGTCGATCATAAGAGAGTTGAAGCCTACGTCATAGGCGTGCTTCACGATCTCAAAATTGCGGCCATGATCCCAGTGAATGGCAACGTCAACACGGGAACGCTTTGCGGCAGCAAGGAGCATTGGTGCAAAAATGTCGATATCAGCGTTCTTTCCGCAGCCGGAGCCGAAGGAAAGAATGACGGGAGAGTGGGTTTCTTCCACGGCGGCCATGACACCCTGAAGCATTTCGACGTTCCAGACGTTGAAATGCGGAACGGCATAATGACCGGCAAGCGCTTTATTCAGCATATATTTCATGGATGCGAGCATAAAAAGTTACCTCCTGTTATTCGCAGACACGGATGACGGACTTGATAATGTGCTGACGCTGGCTGAGCGACTCGTCAAAGGCCCGCTGTGTTTCTGCAAAGTCATAGATATTGGTGATCATGGATTTCACGTCAAAGCGGCCGGATGCGATCGCGTCAAGTGTCATAGGGAAGTTGTTGCAGTAACGGAATACGGTTTGAATTGTAACCTCGCGGTTGATGCTCAGGAAATTGATCGGCGTATCGCCCGGAATCGTCCCGACGATCATGATCTTACCCCCGCGGCTGACCATTTTGGTCGTCATCATTGCGGTCGGCTTTGCTCCGGCGGTTTCGAATACGATATCCGCGCCGCCTTCAAAGAGCTCCTGTACGAGCTTGACCGCATCTTCTTCGGCGGAGTTGCAGGTGCGCATCGCACCGAACTGTTTGGCCATATCCAAACGGCGCGGTACGAGATCGACAACGATAATTTCGGATGCGCCCATAATGCGGCAGGCCTGAAGCGTCATAAGGCCAATGCAGCCGGCGCCGAGTATGACAATGCGCTTTCCCGGCTTCACTCCGGCCAACTCCGCCGCATGGATTCCGACCGCCGCCGGTTCGACCAGCGCACCTTCCAATGTGCTGACATTCTCCGGGAGCAGATAGGTGCTGCTTGCGGGGAATGCAAGATACTTGCGCAGTGCGCCGTAATAAGTGGGCTGTACGTCGATAAAATCAACATCCGGGCAAAGGTTGTAATGCCCTCCAAGGCAGTATCTGCACTTACCGCAGGGCACGCCCGGTTCGATCACCACGCGGTCTCCGATATGAAACTTCTTGACCACGCTGCCAAGACCGACAACAGTTCCTGCACATTCGTGTCCAAAGACCAGCTTTGTATTCGGATCTGTCGGCGGCTGGGTCGGGCCGTGCTGGAACATATGGATATTGGAACCACAAATTCCAACATATTCCACCCGAATCAACACGTCATCCGGCCGAACGGTGGGCATGGGCATCTCCTGCAGCTCAATATGGTAGAATTCCGGAACAACAGCCGCAATATTTCTTTCTGCGTTCATTGATTTTCCTTTCTGGACACACAGTGGCGACCGATAGACTCGGCCGCCACCGCTTTTTTACATACCGAGATACGCTTTCTGGATCATGTCGGAATTTTTGATTTCCTCGCAGGTGCCGCTCATAACGATACGTCCGGACTGCACAACGATTGCATCATCGCCAATGTCCAGTACGCGGCCGACATTCTGCTCACTGATGAGGATAGTCATGTTTTCCTTTTTGAGCTGTGCAATGATCTCAAAGAGCTTGTCCACGATGACCGGTGCGATGCCCAGCGAAGGCTCGTCCAGCATCAATACCTTAGGGCAGGACATCAGACCGCGGGCGATGGCAAGCATCTGCTGCTCACCGCCGGAAAGCGTACCTGCCTTCTGTTCGCGGCGCTCGTAGAGCTTCGGGAACATTTCAAAAACGCGCTCCAGATTTTCTGCACGCTTTTTGCGGTTCTGCGGCAGGTAAGAGCCGACCAGAAGATTGTCCATAACGGACAATTTGTTGAACAGACGGCGGC
>CAKUMR010000028.1 GCA_934667865.1 uncultured Oscillospiraceae bacterium
AACCAGTTCTACACCGATACCGAAGCCGAGATCGCGCTCATCCGCAAGCTCTGCAAGGAAAAGGGCGTCCGCTGCGCACTGTCCAACCACTGGCGCTACGGCGGCGAGGGCGCGCTGGAGCTGGCGCAGACCGTTATGGAAGCCTGCGAAGAGAAGAACGAGATCAAGTTCCTCTATCCGCTCGAAATGCCGCTGCGTCAGCGTGTTGAGCTGATCGCGAAGGAAGTCTACGGCGCCGACGGCGTTGACTGGGCGCCTCTGGCGCTTGAGAAAGCAAAGCGCTTCGAGACCGACCCGAAGTATGCCGACTACTGCACCATGATGGTCAAGACCCACCTGTCGCTGAGCCACGAGCCCTCCTGGAAGGGCGTTCCGACGGGCTGGCGTCTGCCCATCCGCGACATCCTCGAATACGGCGGCGCGAAGTTCCTCTGCCCGATGGCCGGCACCATCTCCATGATGCCCGGCACCAGCTCCGACCCGGCTTACCGCCGCATCGACGTCGATCTCGAAACGGGTAAGGTTTCCGGCCTGTTCTAAGGAAAACTCCAAGCCATCAAAAACTCCGGCGGCCTTCCCGCCGGAGTTTTTCAAGATAGGAAGGATGCTTTTTTATGGCGAAAGACAAACGCTTTGTCCGGATCCACACCGACGGCGCACTGAGTACAAATGAGATCTGGGTGGATACCGTGACCGGCGTCAACTATCTTTATCATAACGCCGGATACGGCGCAGGACTGACTGTTCTGGTCGATCGGGACGGAAAGCCCGTTGTTTCGGCGCTTCCCATTGCAAAAGAGGACATTAAATAGGAACAAGGAGAACAACCTATGGATATGACAACAAAATCCTGCCGCGAGTTTGTCGCGGTTCTGGCTTCCAACGAGCCGGCGCCCGGCGGCGGCGGCGCAGCCGCACTGGTCGGCGCAATCGGCACGGCGCTGGGCAACATGGTCGGCAGCCTGACCGTCGGCAAGAAGAAGTATGCCGACGTCGAGGCGGAGATCGTCGCCCTGATGAAAAAGTGCGATACGCTTCAGGCGGAGCTTCTGGATCAGGTTCCCGCGGATGCGGAGGGCTTCGTCCCGCTGGCCAAGGCCTATGGCATCCCCAAGGACGACCCCAACCGTGCGGCCGTTCTGGAGGAGGCGACGCTGATTGCCTGCAAGGTGCCAGTGCACATCATGGAGCTGTGCTGCGAGGCGCTGGACGCCATCGCTGTCTTTGCTGCAAAGGGCAGCCGTCTGGCCGTGTCCGACGCGGGCTGCGGCGCGGTCATCGTGAAGTCTGCAATGCAGGCGGCCTCCCTGAACGTTTTCATCAACACCAAGACCCTGCAGAACCGCGAGGCGGCGGAGGAGCTCAACGCCAAGTGCCTCGGGATGCTGGACAAATACGGCAAGCTGGCCGACGAGATCTTTGAAACCGTCAAGGCCGGATTCTTCAAATAAAAGGAGAGAGATCCATGGCAAAACAGTTGCTGGCAAAAGAAGTTACGGCCGCAATGGTCGAAAAATTGCAGGCGCGCGTCGCCGCATTGAAGGGAAAGGGCGTCAGCCCGAAGCTGGGCATCGTCCGCTGCGGCGAAAACCCCTCCGACCTTTCGTATGAGCGCGGCGCGACCAAGCGCGCGGAAGAGGTCGGCGTCGAGGTCGTCAAGTACGTGCTGCCGGAGGATGTCACCAAGGAAGCGCTGCTCGCGCAGATCGACGAGATCAACGCCGACGATTCCGTCCACGGCGTTCTGATGTTCCGCCCGCTGCCCAAGCACCTCAAGGCCGATCAGGACGAGATCTGCAACCGCCTGAAGGCGGAGAAGGATATTGACTGTATGACAGACCTGTCCAACGCCGGCGTGTTCACCGGCAAGAAGCTGGGCTTCGCGCCCTGCACTCCGCAGGCCTGCATGGAGATTCTGGACTATTACGGCATCGACTGCAAGGGCAAGAATGCTGTCGTGATCGGCCGCAGTCTGGTCGTCGGCAAGCCCGCCGCCATGATGCTCATGGCGAAGAACGCGACCGTTACCGTCTGCCACACCAAGACCGTCAACACCGCGGAGATCGCACGCAATGCCGACATCATCGTTTCCGCAGCGGGCGTGCTCAAGTCCCTGACGAAGGACTTTGTCCGTCCCGGCCAGGTGGTCATCGACGTTTCCATGAACTGGGACCCGGAGAAGGTCACCTCCAAGGGCGTGGGCGGCATGGCCGGCGACGCGGTATTCAGCGAGGTCGAGCCCATTGTTGACGCGATCACCCCGGTGCCTGGCGGTGTGGGCGGCGTGACGAACGTCGTTCTCATCAGTCATGTGGTCGAGGCTGCCGAACGCACCCTGAACGTCTGAGCGCGGAAAGGGGAGCGTGTGTATGAAAACACGTTTTCAGACGCCGGAGAGGGCGATTCGTCTGCTTTTCTGGGCCTTTTCCCTGATCTGCCTGCTTGCCGCCGTGCTGATGCCCGATCGCGCGGAGATGTTCCGCGGCCTTGTGCGCATCTGCATGCAGTCCGGCCAGACGGTCAAGAGCTATTTTGACGTTTCCTACGGCGGCTTTGCGGGCACCTTCCTCAATGTGGCCATCGTCTGCGCCGTCTGTGCCGCTCTGTACAGTCTGCCCGGCTCCAAGCCGGACGGCGTGTCCGTGCTGGCGTTTTTCCTGACGGCGGGCTTCTGTTTCTGGGGCACCACGGCGCTGAACATCTGGTTCCCCTTTGCGGCGGTGCTGGTCTACTGCCTCGTCAAGCGGACAAATCCCGGCAAGATGGTAAATCTCTTCCTCTTCTCCACCGGCCTGACGCCGCTCATCACGGAGCTGTTCTTCCGCTGGCCGGGGGAGCAATGGCATGGCTTCACGGTTCTGGGCTGTGTGATGGCCTTCGCCGCCTCGCTGGTCATTGCCTTTCTGCTGGCACCGGGACTGGAGCACAGTCCGAAGATGCACAAAGGCTATGACCTCTACTCCGCCGCCGTACCGATGGGCTTCATTGCCTTCCTGCTGCGTGCGGTGCTGTTTAAGGTGCTGGGCGGCACGCTGTCGGACAACGTGGGCGTCGGACTGGCGGACAGCTTCTGGACGATCTCCAACGTCTTCTGCTTCGTGGTGTTCGGCCTCGCCATCGTGCTGGGCCTGCTGCTCGGCGGCAACTTTAAGGGCTATTGGAACCTGATGAAGGATCCCGGCTACGGCGTGGACTACGGCGCAAAGTACGGCGCGGGCACGGCCATTCTGAATCTCGGCATCTACGGCCTGTTCATTGTGCTGTATTACAACCTCATCGGCGCAAACTGGAATGCTGCGACGCTCGGCTGCGTATTCTGTATGGTGTGCTGCTGCTTCAAGGGCAGCCACCCGCGGAATGTCTGGCCGATCATGCTCGGCTACGTCGCCGCGAGCTTTGCGGCCAAGGGGCTGTGCGCTCTGCTCGGCACGGAGTTTACCCTTGCCATCAACGCGCAGGCGATCGTCATTGGCCTCTGCTTTGCCAACGGCCTTTCGCCCATCGCTGGGCGATACGGCTGGGGCGCGGGCTTTATTGCCGCGATGGGGCATTTTGCGCTGGTCACCTGCGTCCCGCTGATGCACGGGGCCTTCCTGCTGTATAACGGCGGCTTCACGGCTGCAATCGTGTGCTTCCTCTTTGTGCCGCTGCTGGAAAAGTTTTTCCGCACAAAAGAGGAACGCTGCGTCTGCAAAAACGGAAAGGGGTAACACGGATGAAACGGATCCTCGCACTGACCGTCCTGCTGGCGCTACTGACTGTGATGCTTCCGGCCTGTGCGCTGCCCGATGTGGGGCAAAAGCCCAATAACGGCGGAAATCAGATGACGGTTTCCGTGCCTGCCACCGAGCCGACGGAGCCGTCCACGGAATCCGTGGTGGACTTTGAGCCGGACCCCGATCCGCTGCCGACGGAGCCGCCGGTGGAAACGGGCGAGCTGATCACCGACGCGATCTCCGAGGAGCTGAGCACAGAGGACGGCTATTACAGCCTCCACGTGCCGAAGATCAACCTTGATTCGGCGGATGCCCAGCGGGTCAATCAGGAGATCCTGGACGATTTCGGCGCGACGGCGGAGGAAACGCTTCGCCTGCGCAGCGAGGGCGGCGACGCCGGCTGCTACGAGATCAGCTGGGATCTGTGCTGGTATGAAAATACCTTCGCGCTGATCGTGCAGAAGTATTTCGAGGGCGACTATGTCTACCACAGAGCCTACAGCTTCGATTATGCCACCGGCAGCCAGCTCACCTTTGAGGAGCTCCTTGCGGCGGCGGGCTTTACCGAAGAGCGCTTCCACGCCACCCTGCGTGAGGCCGCCGAGGCGAAGTTCCGCGAGATCTGGCCGGAGGAAACGCAGGAGCAGTTCCCGGATGTCTATGCCCAGACGCTGGAATGGACGCTCAGTGATGAAAATATCCAGAGCTGCCGGCAGGTGTTCCGCAGCGAGGCGGGCGACCTGATGGTGATTCTGGAGATCGGCTCCCTTGCGGGCGCTTCGTCCTATGAACAGATTTTCCCCCTCGCCATGGGGTGAACCTCTATGAAAGCGGGTTGCAAAAGCGGAGTCCGAATAAGAAAACACAGAGGATTCCCCGCAGACTTTGTCTGCGGGGAATCCCTGCTTACAGCCATTCGCCGAAGGATTTTTTGTTGGAACAAGGCGTTTTTCCGCGGCGCTACTTTGTGTAACGCAAGGGAAAACGCCGCAGCTCCGGCGGAAAAGACTCGGCGAAGGGGCTGTGGTTTCTTATGAGGGCGCAGCAAAAGCAGCCCGCTTTGAATTTTCATACAGCGGCGCGGCCGGAAAGCCGCGTTTTTTTCATGAGGGCGCGATCGAATAGTATGGGCTTGCATAAATATTTGAAATTTTATTATTTTCAAGAAGAAGACCTTACTTATCGAGCGAAAAAGTTTGAAATAATATTGATATTCTGATTCTTCCGTGGTAAAATAAAAGAAAACCCCGGAGGGAAAAACATGGCCATTAACGTAAAAAGTGAGATCGGCCGGCTTCAGACCGTGCTGCTGCACCGGCCCGGAAGTGAACTGGAACAGCTCGCCCCGAATTCCATGGCGCGCCTGCTGTTTGACGATATCCCCTACCTGCGCGGGGCGCAGGCGGAGCACGACTGCTTTGCGGACGTTCTGCGCCGGCGCGGCGTGAAGGTTCTGTATCTTTCCGAGCTGATGGCGCAGACCATTTCCCGCAGCAGCGCCCTGCGCCGCCAGTTTGTGGACGATTTTATCCACCGCAGCGGCTGCGTGGCCGACAGCTACCGCGAGGCTCTGACCGAGCTGCTGCTGAGCATCCCGGACGACCGCGAGCTGGTGCTCAAGACCATGGTCGGCGTCCGCTTTGACGAGCTGCCGCAGCACCTTGGCCGCAGCCTTGCCTCCCTGCGCAGCGACCGCACACACTTCATTCTGGAGCCGATCCCCAACCTCTATTTTACGCGCGACCCCTTTGCCTGCATCGGCAGCGGCGTTTCCCTGCATCATATGTATTCCGTGACGCGCAACCGCGAAACGATCTACGGCGATTATATCCTGCACTATCATCCCGATTTTGCCGGGCAGGTGCCCTTCTATTACACCACCGAGGAGCCCTTCACGCTGGAGGGCGGCGACATCATGAACCTGAGTGCGCACACGATCGCCGTGGGCATTTCCCAGCGCACGATGCCGGAGGCGGTGGAGCGTCTGGCGCGGAATATTTTCATGGATGAGCACAGCACCATCCGCCGCGTGCTGGCCGTGGATATTCCGAGCCGCCGGGCCTTCATGCATCTGGACACGGTCCTGACGCAGCTCGACCGGGATAAATTCCTGATCCATCCGTCCATTCTGCAAAATTTGCAGGTCTTTGAGCTGACACCGGGCAAACGGTGCAGCTTGCAGGTTCGCCTTCTGGAAGAGCCGCTGGAGGAGCTTCTGGCGCAGGCCGTCGGCACCGAGCGCGTGACGCTCCTGCAATGCGGCGGCGGCGACCAGATCGCGGCGCAGCGTGAACAGTGGAACGACGGTTCAAACACGCTGTGCGTCAGCCCCGGCACGGTGATCGCCTATGACCGCAACTATGTGACAAATGAGATTCTGGAGGATGTGGGCGTCGAAGTCCTGCGCATCCCCAGTGGGGAGCTCTCGCGTGGCCGCGGCGGCCCGCGCTGCATGAGTATGCCCCTGCAAAGAGAATGAGAGGCCTTACCGCCGAGAAGAGCCGGATTAACGTGGCTCCTCTCGGCGCTTTCCTGTTTGAAGGATGGAAAAGCAGCAGGTGCCGGGACAGAGCTTCTCGCTGTTCTTCGAAACGGAAAACAACACCAGTTGCCTGAGAAAACGGTTTGCGGTAGCGGTTATGGTGCCTGCGCATGAAAAAGGGGGAAATCTTGTTTTTTTGAAAAATCTTGCCATCCTGATTGCATTTTTTGCCTGACAGCGGTATAATTGAAAATAAGAAGAATGTAGAGGTGCGTGTACTATAAAGCGATAATGCGGGATGCTTGTTCTGTAATGCCGCCGGATGCGGTGAGATAAAAAGGAGAAGGATGCAGAATGCAGGGGAACAGATTTCGTAAAGCGTATGCATATGTTGTCCGGCGTCGCCGCCGCCGGATCTGGCAGAGAATTGTGGGAGCCTTGGCCTGTGCGCTTGTGCTTTGTACTGCCTATGCGCTGACGCTGCCTGCCGTCACGTTGGAAAAGGCCGATGTTGATCTGACGCAGCAGGGCTCCGGCAGCGCAGAGGCTATTCCGGAAGCGCAGCAGGAGCCGGTATATCGCCGGGAGGAGACGCAAAAGACCGAGCCGAATCCTTCTCAAAGGACGGAATCGGACGCGGCGGTACAGAATCCCTCCAGGGGCGGATTTCTGGACATCAAGCTGCTGTATGGCGACGAGAAGCCGCAATCAGAGCACCCGGATGGAGTCTTTGAATACACCCATTCTTCCATGTCCGGCTATATTTCTGTCGAGCCGCGGAGTCTGACGGAAGATCTGACCGATGTTACCCTCACGCTGACCGTACCGAAGCAATATGTAGAACGAAGCACCTTGACGCTGCCGGATTTTCAAACGACCTCTGCGAGCGTTCATCAACTGATGGCGCTGAAGGAGGAGGGCGACAACTATGTCATTGGCGTCTATTTTAAGCTTTATGACAAAACGGAAACCCTGAAGCTCCCGTTTGCCCTGAGCTTTCTGGATGATAAGACGCCGGAGAACTACCGCCTCCCGGTTACTGCGACGGTTTCTTACGGAAACAATACCTCCACAACGGAGCCGAATATCTACAAGCCGAAGTATGACGACTGGGAGATTGTCAAGTTTGTAAACATCAATAATCTCTGGGCCTTCAGCAAGGATTATGCGGAGGCCGTCGTCACGCCGCAGGAGCCGGACGGGAATCCTTATCTGGACGATCTGACCTATGTGGATTTCCAGTTCGTCGTCAACGGATGGGACTACTACGGACAGACTTACTTTAGGACGGAGAATCGTCGGGATGTCAGCAGTGTTACCCTGACGGATACCCTTCCTGTTTACACGGATGTGAATGGAACGCAGCGGATCGCTGTGTTTGACGCGGAAAAGAACCCGACATGGACGCTGAGTGCAGACGAAAAGTCGGTATCCAAAACCTATACGGGTGCAGACAGCAACGATGTCCTGCGGCAGATCAAGCAGGATGAGCCGCTCCATCTGCGCTTTCCCGGAGTGCCGTTTACAAGAGACAGCGACGGTTTTCTCATTGCCGACTTGACGAATTCCGTCCGGATGACCGCCACACCCAGCAACAAGGTGGAGGGCGAGAGTGAGCCCGAGGCAGAGGACAGCCTGATTTTCCGTCTGACCAACAAGGATGAGGGGGAAGGTAGCTTTACCAAGCAGGCGGCAAAGGGCAATATTTACGATAATGACAGCTATAAGACCAACGGGTACCCATGGCTGGTTCGCCTCAGCAATCAGAAGCCCCAGCCTCTGAAGCATATTATCATCGAGGATCGGGAGATCAAAACGAACGACAGCAATGTTGTCCTGGAGGGCTTGGACAAGCGGCTGAAGTTTACCCGTCTGGAATTCCTTGCGGGCGGAGGGAACAGCGTATTGCCGGCAGGAAAGAGCTTTGCGGATATCATCCAAAAGGTGACCGCTTATTATTCGGACGGATCCACACAGGATTATGCGGTCACGGAAGCGGACGGAGTTTTTTCCGTTCCCTTTGATGAGAACAAAAGCTGCGAGGGATATAAGATCGTCTTTGCGGATGATTATCAGATGCGGCTGAATGAGGCGGTTGCATTATACGCATACACGGTCTACCGCGATCCGCAGAATACACATGCTGATCAGAACAACAGTCAGAACAATATTTATAGAAACACCGCCCGTGCAGTGAACTCGTGGACAAGGAGCGATGGCCAAACCGTCTATAAATTCCTTACGGCAAGAAGCGAATACAAGCTCCTGCCATTTACCGAGAATCTGTGGATTGGAAAGTCGACCTATTATAACGGCCCGAACCAGAACAATACGGTAGGAAGTGAGTTCGCTTATCTGCTCACCCTGCGGGGCTCTCTGCTGGAGCCGGAGGTTAAGCAATATGAGAACCTGCGGGTCATTGATTTGCTGCCGCCGGGACTGACCTACAGCCGTATTACAAACGGAAAGGAATTGTTCGGAGATCTGAATACATACCGGCCGGAGATCATTGAAAACTATCACAACTCCGGCAGAACCGCCGTGATCTTCCGTTTCACAGCCGAGGCTCTGAGAGCGTATTGGAAGGGAAATTCTCTTGCGCCGTTCACCTTCTTTGTAAGGATTGATGCCACCGCAAGGCCCGGAACCGTGCGCAATGACATCTATGTGGTTGGTGACAATCTGGAGGATTATCAAAATGCGACCGGCGGAGCGGTCGATGTTTACGACCTGGATGATGACGGAAAAACCGACGATCGGATCGCCTATGCCCACTCCGATGCCGTTATTATCACAGCAAGCTCCATTTATGCGGAAAAGTTCATCACCGCCGCAGGCGGAGACAACTGGACAAAGCAGGGCTTGAATTTGAAGGTAGGCTCCGACTTTGATTATCTGCTGAAGATCACCAATGATACGGCTGCGCCGCATACCGGCCTTGTCGTTTATGATGTTCTGCCGAACGTCGGTGATAAGAGCATTTTCCTTGCCGACAGTCGGAATTCGGAGTTTCCTGTGCGTCTGCGAGCCGCCATTGTTCCGCCGGAGGGCTATGAGGTCTACTACACCACCAGCGCAGATGTGTTCACAAAAACCATGCGGGAGATGATAGCGGCCAACGTCTGGACTTCCTCCGTCGCAGACTATTCGCAGGTCACAGCCTTTAAGCTGGTAGCCAAGGAGGGCACGAAGCTGGAAGGGAAGGCAAGCTTTCAGGTACTTGTTCAGGTTTGCGTTGCTTCCGAGCTGAGTGAGGCTACCATG
>CAKUMR010000029.1 GCA_934667865.1 uncultured Oscillospiraceae bacterium
CATCAGCCCGCAGCTTCCTCCGTGGACGGCTCCGTGGAAGGCTCGGTCGGCTCCGTAGGCGGGGTCGTCGGCTGCGTGGGAGGATCGGTGGGCGCGGGGCCGTCGGAAACCTCCAGCACGACGATGGTGTCCTTCGGCACCTGCGAGTTGGCCTTTTCGCTCTGGTGGATAACGCGGTCCTTTTCTTCCTTTTCGTTAAAGACGCGTTTGGTTTCGTATTTCAGTCCGGCGTCGCGCAGGAGCTTGATGGCATCCATAATGTCCAGTCCCTCAACTGGCGGGACATCGACCTTGCCGTTGCCCTTGCTGATATAAATCGTGATGTTCTGGCCCTTGCTCAGCTCGCTCTTGGAGGCAGGCTCCGTGCGGGTCACATTACCCTCGGCCACGTCGTCGCTTTCTTCCTCTAAGAATGTGTACTTGAGATTCAGCCCCATGGCGTTGAGCAGCGCCTCGGCGTTGGCCTTGGTCTGGTTCTTGAGCTCCGGCATCTTCGTGGAGCCGAGGCTGACATAGATCGTGACCGCCTGATTCTTCGTCAGCTCCGTATCCGCAGCCGGTTCCGTGCGGATGACATAGCCGGCAAGAACGGTTTCGCTGGATTCTTCCTTCGTCGTGATCTTCAGGCCAAGCTCCATCGCATTGAGCTGCGAGATCGCACTGCTGTCGGTCTGGTTGACCAGATTCGGCATCTTGTTCGTTTCTTCTCCGAGGCTGACCTTGAACGTGACCGTTCTCGTCTTGCCGCCCTTGACCCTGTCGTTCGCCTTGGGCGACTGGTCAAAGACCTGCCCCTTGGGGTAGTTTTCGTTATACTCGTAGGTCGCGCCGGTGATGTCGATGTTCAGCTCCGGGTAGTCCTCGGGGTTGATCTTCTCGATCTCCATGCCGACAAAATTCGGCACAACGATGGTATCGACCGTATTGGACGGGTTCTTGCCACCGCCGAACAGACTGATCGCCAGCACGATCAGCAGGATCACGGCAAGTCCGGCGCCGGAGAGGATCAAAATGAGCTTCAGGCGGCGCTTTTTCTCCTCGGCCTGCTCCGCCTCGCGGCGCTCGCGTTCTTTCCGGCGCTCCTCCGCACTGCGGGGGTTATTCTGCCGTCGCGCGGCGGCATAGCGCTCCGCCTCGGAACGAGGGGCAGCCGGGCGCTGCACCGGTCGCTGCGGATGCGGCTGCACGGGCGCCTGCGGCGCGACACCGCCGAAGTACAGGAAGGTCATGCCGGGATTCTTGCGGAATTCCTCCATGTCGTGCAGCATTTCGGTCGCGGAGGCATAGCGCTCGTCCGGGTTGACCTCCATGGCGTGCATGGTGATCTGCTCGATACCACGGGGAACGCCCTCGACCAGCTCGCTGGGAGGCGTTGCGCCGCCGTTGATGTGCTGGATGGCCACGGACACCGGCGTTTCGCCGTCGTAGGGCGTGCGGCCGGTCAGCATCTCATACATGACGACGCCGAGGGAATACAGGTCGCTGCGGCTGTCCACATGGCCGCCCTTGGCCTGCTCCGGGGAGATATAATGTACGGAGCCGAGCGCCTCGCGCGTCAGCGTGTTCTGCGCAGAGCCGATGCGGGCAATGCCGAAGTCCGCGACCTTGATGCTCCCGTCCTTCAGGATCATAATGTTGTGCGGCTTGATGTCGCGGTGTACGATGCCGCGGCTGTGGGCGTGCTCCAGCGCCTTGGCGATCTGCATGGAGAAATGCAGCGTTTCGCGCCAGTTAAGGCTGCCCTTCTTTTCCAGATACTGCTTGAGCGTGATGCCCTCGATCAGTTCCATGACAATATAGTCCACATCGCCGGAGCGAGAAACATCATACACGCTGACGATATTCGGATGCGACAGCATCGCGACCGCCTGCGACTCGGCATGGAAGCGTCTGCGGAACTCCTGATCGCGGGAGAATTCGTCTTTCAGAATTTTGATCGCGACCAGCCGGTTCAGCCGATGGCACAGTGCTTTATATACGACTGCCATTCCGCCGGTACCGATCACTTCCAGGATCTCATAGCGATTGTCCAGCAGCCTGCCTATGTAATTATCCATATTTACTCCTATCCGCTGTTCGTTCTCGTCGGTGAACGAAGACCGAAATAACTGCCGCAGCGCAGCGGCGATCTATAATTAAAGTGCGATCAGCACCGAGGTGACGTTGTCCGGCGCGCCGCGGTCCTTTGCGATCTGCAAAAGGCGCTGGCAGCAGTCGTCCTTGTGCGTGCCGTGAACGACCTCAAAGAGGATCTCCTGATCCGCCATCTGGTTGGACAGGCCGTCCGAACACAGAAGCAGACAGTCGTTTTTATCGAGCCGGAGGGAGAACAGGTCGGCATTGACCTGCGCCTCCGTGCCGACGGCGCGGGTGATCAGATTCTTCCCCGGATGGTTCTTCGCCTGCTCCGGCGTCAATTCGCCACGCTGCACCATCATTTCGACGAGCGAATGATCGACCGTTACGCAGCGCACGCCGTCGGAATTGAGAAGATAGACGCGGCTGTCGCCGACGTTCAGCACGATGGTATCGCGGCTTTGCAGCACCAGCGCAGCGACCAGCGTGGTACCCATGCCGGTGAATTCCTCACTGAGCTTGGAGTGCTCATAAACGGAGGTGTTCGCCAGCGCAGCCGCACCACGGAGCATGGCCTGCAATTCCTTCGGCGTCTGATCCGGCCGGAAGGAACGGTTGACCTCTTCGGTAAAAACCTCGCAGGCAAGGCGGCTTGCAACATTGCCTGCCTTCGCGCCGCCCATGCCGTCGCAGACCACGGCCAGCAGGGCATCCCCCTTCAGGGGTTCAATGCGGTAATAGTCCTGATTCTGTGCGCGGACATTGCCGGTGTCCGACAGTCCCCAAGCTTCCATCTCAGCACTCCTTTCCGTTGGTTTGCTGCTCAAATTTTCTTCTCAACTGCCCGCAGGAGGCGTTGATGTCGCTGCCGAGCGTCCGCCGCACCGTCGCCGGGATGCCGTGCGCCTCCAGTGTTTTCTGGAAGGCCAGCACCGTTTCCGGCCGGCTAGGCTTGAGCGGGCTCTCTTCGATATTATTGAGTGGGATGAGATTCACGTGCGCCGCGATGCCCTTGAGCCGCCGGATCAGCAGCCCGGCCATCTCCTGCGAGTCGTTGACATCCCGGATCATCGCATATTCAAAGGAAATTCGCCGTCCCGTTTTCTCAAAATACGTCCGGCAGGCCGCCAGCAGCGTTTCAACGGGAAAGCGCCGGTTGACCGGCATGATTGTATCGCGCACCGCATTGTCCGGCGCGTGCAGAGAAACGGACAGCGTGAGCTGTAAGTTTTCCTCCGCGAGCCGTTCGATGCGGTCGGCCAGTCCACAGGTGGACAGGCTGATATGGCGCATTCCGATGTTCATTCCCTTTTCGGAATTGACCAGCTCCAGAAAGCGGAGCACGGTATCGTAGTTGTCCAGCGGCTCTCCGATGCCCATCAGGACGATGTTGGACACCGGCAGGCCGGAATCTATTTGCGTAAAAAGCACCTGATCGAGCATTTCCGCCGGCGTCAGCCGCCGCACAAGCCCGCCTTTTGTCGAAGCGCAGAAGGCGCAGCCCATCGGGCAGCCGACCTCCGAGGAGATGCAGACGGTATTTCCGTGGTGGTAGCGCATCAGGACGCTTTCGACGCAGTTGCCGTCGGCCAGCCGCCAGAGGTATTTGATCGTGCCGTCCTTCGCGGAGACCAGCTTGCGCGCCACCGTCGGCGCGGTGAGGCTGTACGCCTCCGCCAGCCGTTCACGCAGGGATTTGGAGAGATTCGTCATCTCGTCGAAGCTCCGTGCGCCGCGGTGCATCCACTGGTACACCTGTCCCGCGCGAAAGGCAGGCTCGCCCATGGCGGCCATCTCCTGCGTCAGCTCGGCAAGGGTCATGGATTTGATATCTTTCAAGGCTTCCTCCTGAGTTTGCAGATGAAAAATCCGTCCGTTCCGTGGTCGCAGGGAAGCAGCGTCGTCATGGTGCCGTCCGGAATCCCGGAATTCTCCGGAAAATGTACCATTTCCGCAGAATACTCCGGATGCTCCCGCAAAAATGCTTCCGCAACGTCCTCATTTTCCCGCCGCAGAACGGTGCAGGTGCTGTAGAGCAGCACGCCGCCGGGTCTGACATAGCGCGCCTGCTGCGAAAGGATCGCAAGCTGGAGCGCGGGCAGGCGCTCCGTCTGCGCCAGATCCTTATAGCGGATGTCCGGCTTCTTTCGGATCACGCCGAGGCCGGAGCACGGGACGTCCGCAAGCACGGCGTCCATGGCGCTCTCCCATTCCGGGACCGGTTTGGACGCATCCTGCAATCGCGTTTGCAGAATGGAAATTCGCAAGCGCGCCGCGCCGCGGGCTATCAGCTGCAATTTGTGCGGATGAATGTCGCAGGAGGTCAGGCTGCCGCTGTTCTGCATGGCGATGGCCGCGGCAAAGCTCTTGCCGCCCGGCGCTGCGCAGCAGTCCAGCACGCGCATCCCCGACATCAGGCCCGCTGCCTCGACCGCCAGCCGTGCCGCCGCGTCCTGCACATAGAACATTCCGTCCCGGAAGGCCGGAAGCTCCTCCAGATTCCCCGTGCCGCGCACGGTCAGGCAGTCCGGCAGCCACGGGTGCGGCGCGCAGGAGATTCCCTCCGCCGCCAGCGCGTCCATAACCTCTTTTTCCGTCGCCCTCAGGCGGTTGACCTGCAAAACGGTTTCCGGCGCTTCGTTGTGGCTTTTCATCAGCCGCTGTGCCGTTTCCCGGCCGAACTGCTGTTCAAAAAGCGCCGCCAGCGCAGCCGGATGGCTATAGCGCACATTTGCCTCCTGCGGCTGCGGCAGCTCGCCCGCGCGCAGAAGATTGCGCAGTACCGCGTTGACCAGCCGCGCCGCCTGCGGATTGGCAAAGCGCTTTGTCTGCTCCACCGCCTCGTTGACGGCAGCGGAGGCGGGAATTTTATCCGTCAGCATGAGCTGATAGAGGGCAAGGCGCAGGATCTCATGCACCGCCGGCTGCAATTTCTCCAGCTTGGTAAAGCGGGCAAGCTGCCAGTCCAGCAGCAGCCGGTTCTGCAAAACGCCGTAGCAGAGCCTGCTTGCCAGCGCCGCCTCGCGGCGATCCATGCCGCGCAGCAGCTCCTTGAGTGCGCCGTCCGACCACGCGCCGGATTTCCGGCAGACCAGCAGCGCGCGCAGCGCGGCATCCCGGCCGGTCATACTCACAGCTCGATCGGATGACCCCGGAAATAATCCGGTGCACGCATCCGCTTGCCGCCATCGGCCTGCAATTCCAGCACCTCGACTACGCCGTCGCCGCAGGCGACCTCCAGGGCGCGCTTCGTCAGTGCCACAGGCGTTCCCGGCGCTTTTTCGCTCTTTTTCTCCGTCGGGCGGACGGAGTAAATTTTGAAATGCGTCCCCGCCAGCTCCGCCGTCGCGACGGGCCACGGATTCAGGCCGCGGACATGATCCGTGATCTGACGCATGGTTTTTGTCCAGTCAACGTGGCAGAGCGCTTTCGTCAGCATGGGTGCAAAGGTCGCCTTTGTGCCGTCCTGCGGTGTGCGCCGGGCGGTTCCGGCCTCCACCGTGCGCAAGGTATCGCAGAGAAGCTCCGCCCCGATGCCAGCCAGCCGGTCGCGCAGGCTCTGTGCATTTTCAAACGGGTCGATGGGTGTTTTTCGAATCTCGATGATGTCACCCGCGTCCATCTCCGCCGCCATATACATGGCTGTCACGCCGGTTTCTTCCATTCCGTTGAGAATCGCCCACTGAATCGGCGCGGAGCCGCGAAGCGCCGGCAGAATGCTTGCATGAATATTGATACAGCCAAGCTTCGGAATGTCCAGCACGCACTGCGGAAGGATTTTTCCATACGCGACCACCGCGATCACATCCGGCTTCAGTGCGCGCAGCTCCTCGACGACCGCATCGTCCCGGAAGGTCGCGGGCTGATAGACCGGAAGATTCTGCGACAGGGCGTAGGTTTTCGTTTCGGACATCACCAGCTTCATGCCGCGGTTTTTCGGCATATCCGGTTTGGTATACACACCGACAACCTCAAAGCCCTCCTCCGCCAAACGGCGCAGGCAGGTCGCGGAGATGTCCGGCGTTCCCATAAAAACGACTCTCATTCTTCGCTCTCCCCGATCGTGTGCATCCGCTCGATCTCCTCGTCCGACAGCTTGCGGTAGGCGATCTCCATATAGAGGTGTCCGTCGAGGTGGTCGCACTCGTGGCAGATGCAGCGCGCAATCAGCTCCTCACCCTCAATCTCAAACCAGTCGCCGCGGCGGTCCTGCGCACGCGCCTTGACATGGTTGGGGCGCTTGACCATCCAGTATTCCCCCGGAACGCTCAGGCAGCCTTCCATGCCGTCCTGCTCGCCGGAGGTTTCCAGAATTTCCGGATTGACCAGCTCAACGATCTCGTCGCCTACATCGATCACAACAACGCGGCGCAGAATCCCCACCTGCGGCGCGGCAAGACCGACGCCGTTGGCGTCCACCAGCGTTTCCGCCATGTCGTCCAGCAGTATCCAGAGCTTTTCATCAAATTTTGTCACCGGGCGGGACACCTTGTGCAGAGTCGGCTCCTCGGCGGTCAGAATTCTTCTCAGTGCCATTATTATCCCTTCATTCGTCGCTGTTCACGTCGGCAAAGACGCCGACGCCGCGGTTTTTCCTGTCCTTTGCAAATTCCCGCATACAATACGCCACAAGCTGCCGCAGCGTGCGGGTATTGACGCAGCTGAGCGTCAGGCGGCAGCGATAGCGGTAGTTCACCCTTGCCACGGCCGCGGGCGCGGGGCCGAGGATATTCGCCTGCTCCTGCCGGTAATAGGGCGAAGCAAGCTGGGCGGCAAGCATTGCGCGGAAGTCCTGTGCGCCGCGCCAGACCGCTTCCTCGTCAAGCCCATGAAAGGTGACGGTCAGAAGATCCCGGAACGGCGGGCAGCCGCGAAGCTCCCGCAGCGGAAGCTCCTCTTCAAAAAAAGCGTCATAGTCCTGCTGCGCCGCGAGGGTGAGTACCCGGTTCTGCGGCGTCATGGTCTGAATGACCGCCCGTCCACCGACCGCGCCGCGCCCGGCGCGTCCGACAACCTGCGTGACCATGCTGAACGTCGTTTCCGCCGCCTTGTAAGACGGAACATAAAGCGACAGATCCGCATCGATCACGCCGACGAGCGTCACATTTTCAAAATTCAGCCCCTTCGTCACCATCTGCGTACCCAGAAGGATCGGGATTCTCTCCTCCTGAAACTGCCGCAGGAGCTTCTCATGCGTGTTGACCGCAGAGATCGTATCGGCGTCCATGCGCAGCACGCGCGCGCCGGGCAGCAGATTTTCCAGCTGCTCCTGCACCTTCTGCGTGCCGAAGCCGATCTGCTTCAGGTGCCCGCCGCAGACGGGGCAGCGCGCCGGAAGCGGCTCGGAGCGCCCGCAGTAGTGGCACATCAGGCGGCCGTTTGCATGGTGATAGGTATAGTTTGCGCTGCACGCCGGGCAGACCGGCACATAGCCGCAGTCCACGCAGGCGATCATCCGGCTGGTGCCGCGCCGGTTCAGAAACAGGATGGACTGCTGTCCGCTTTGCAGATTCTCCCGCAGTGCGAACAGCAGCGGCTCACTGATGGCGGTCGGATTACCGCTTTTCAGCTCCTGCTTCATATCCACAAGCTCCACCGGCGGCAGCGCCTTCCGGTTATAGCGGCGGCGCATCGCGTAGAGTCGGTAAATTCCCTTTTTCGCGCGGTACATACTCTCCACGCTCGGCGTCGCCGTGCCAAGCAGCACCAGCGCCTTTTCCTGCACGCCGCGGTAGATGGCGACCTCCCGCGCATGATAGCGCGGAGAATTTTCCGATTTATAAGTGTGCTCCTGCTCCTCGTCCACGATTAGCAGGCCAAGACTCCGCGCCGGTGCAAACACAGCAGAGCGCGTCCCAATGACCACCCGCGCCTCCCCGCTGCGGATGCGCTTATAGGCATCGTAGCGTTCGGCTATGCTGAGGCTGCTGTGCAGCACCGCAACATTTTCTCCGAAATGCGCGGCAAACAGCGCCAGCAGCTGCGGCGTGAGCGCGATCTCCGGCACGAGCAGGATCGCCGATTTTCCCTCCGCAAGGCAGCGGAAGATCAGATGAATATACACCGAGGTCTTGCCGCTCCCGGTCACGCCGTACAGCAGCGCAACGCCCGGCACCTCCTGCGCGGCCTGCGCCGTCAGGCCGTCACAGGCCGCCTGCTGCTCCTCGTTTAGAAGCAGCGGCCCGTCCAGCCTGGCCGGTGTGATCTTCGTGCAGCGAAGTTCCTCCTGCGCACGCGAGGTCAGATAACCCAGTGTTTCCAGACGGTTCAGCGTTGCCGTGGTCGCACCCGTAAAGTAGCACAGCTCCTTTGCCGCACACTCGCCCAGCGTGGCGAGCATCTCCAGCGCGGCGCTCTGCATGGGCGCGCTGCGCTTTTTGCTCTGCGCGTACTGCATGGCTTCCTCGGCGGAAACCGCCAGCGCCACGATGCGCTCGGTCTTATCGGATACGCGGCGGCGATGCGCCGTATCGCAGGTAAGGAGCTTTTTTCGCAGAAGGTAGCGAAGCGCGTCGTCCAGCGCTTCCTCGCCGAACTGCCGGCGCAGCGCTTCTTCCTCCGCGCTGCCGCCCAAGGCTTCCAGCGTCTGCATCACGGCAAGCACATCCGGCCGGCGGCTGATCACGGTTTTCCAGTCCGCGTCCGGAACGATCGCATAGCGATTGCGTTCCCGGAACCAGATCCCCGCCGGAAGCACCGCCTTGATCGCATCATAAAACGTGCAGAAATAGCGTTCGCGGAGAAACGCCGCCAGATGCAGTCCGCGCTCCTCCAGCACGGGCATGTCGTCCAATGCCGCCGCGACCGGCTTGAGCCCGGCTTCCTCTCCCTCGGCAAGCGCCAGCACGACGCCCTCGCAGGTGCGGTTGGCCCGTCCGAAGGGGATGCTGACACGCATTCCCGCTTGGAGCTTCATGCCCTCCGGGACACGGTAGTCATAGGGCTTGTCTATGGCAAAAACCGCCGCGGAAACGGCAATTTTAGCGATCACGGGCGTGCGATTACTCGCGGACCTTTGCAGCCAGCTTGCCCTCTGCGACCTCGCGGATCGCCAGCGTCACAGGCTTGTCTTCCAGCGGAATGTGAAAGGTCTCGGATTCGATGGAGATCTGACGCGCGCGGCGCGCGACGACATTGACCATCAGGTAGCGGCTGTCGATGTGCTTGAGCAGCTCGGACATTGCGGGATACAGCATATTAAAGTTCCTCCTTGAGTGTTTGGAATCTATTTTCAGACCGGCATTCCTCCGCCGTCAGGATCGCACGGATCTCCGCGGCGGCGTGTTCGACCGTATCATTGACGACGATGTACTGATATTTTTCCGCGGTGCGGCACTCCTGC
>CAKUMR010000030.1 GCA_934667865.1 uncultured Oscillospiraceae bacterium
CTCCTTCTGACCTTCTCCAAATCGGACGAGGCCGTTTCCATGCCGGTGGAGCAGCCGGTGACGATCACCGCGTCCGCGCCCTGATGCTGCGCCCATTTGGCGGAGGTGGAAATATCCACCGACGGGTTGACCATATAGTAGTGCTTGACCTGCACGTCCGCAAGGATCTTCACATGCTCCGCGCCGATCTCCCGGCGGTAGCGGATAACCTTACCGCTGCACGGCGTGATAATGCCGTTGTAATTCATGACCGTATCGACAAAGATGGGGCTGCGGATAAAGTCGCCGCCGACCACCTTGGCGATGGAGAGCGCTTCCTCGTAGTTGAGCGCGCTGCAGCACAGACCGAGCGGCAGCTTTATCGCGCTGCGAACCGCCTGCGCCACCATGCTGATGGCAGCAAACTGCACCTTGGTCATATGCGGCTCCAGACACAGATCCTCGTTTTCGACCATGACCGCGTCAAAGCCAGCACGCTCCAGCGTCTTTGCGTCGCTGACCGCACGCTCGATGACCTCGCTGATGCTTGCCGTCGCGCCGTAGGTTCCGGGCAGCGGCAGGCAGTGGATCATGCCGATGAGCAGCTTGCGCCCATTCGTCAGATTCCAATCCATTTCAATCATCCCTCCTGATCGTTTCATACCGCGCCAGAAGCTGCGCTTCGGTGGGCAGATTGGTGATGCTTCCCTCTTTTTCCAGCACAAAGGAGGAAACCGTCGCGCCCAGCAGGGCGCACGCGCGCATATCGTAACCATGGACAAGACCGTACAGGAAGCCGCACACATAGCCGTCGCCCGCGCCGACCGTTTCCGGCTCCTCGCACTGCGGCGCGACCACACCGGCCTGCGTGACCTCTATGCCCGCGCCGGATCTGTAATACACGCGGCTTCCCTCTGCGCCCAGCGTTTCGACCAGAATTTGCAGCCGCCCGCCTTCAAAGAGGTCGCAGACGCTCTTCAGGCCGAAGGTTTCCTGCAAATATGCCGTTTCCGTCTCATTCGCGAAGATGACCGTGCTCAGCTCCAGAAGCTGCGCGAGCTTTTCCTTGGGCAGAGCATTAGGGTCCTTTCGCATGGACAGCACCAGCGGCGTGCCGCTTGTGCGGATGGCGTCGATGGCGGGCTGCGTGTTCATCGCCATGGGCGCGGTGAGGATCACATAGCGGCTGTCGCGGAAGAACTGCTGCTTCATCTCCTGCACGCCATAAAAGGTGCTCTCCGGCAGCCGGTGCTCATACTCCGTGATGAGCGTCATGTGGTTTTTCTCGGCGTTCTGGATCATGATGGTCGTCCCGCGCGCCTGCGCGGGCGGGTCCTTGATCCCGTCCTCCGGCATCCGGTATTCCTGCGCAAAGCCGTGCAGAAAATCATGCTGCCGGTAGTCCGCGTAGGTCAGCACGGGATAGACGGACGCGCCCAGCCTTGCAAGACCGGCACAGATGTTCAGCCCCATGCCGCCGTTGTCATATTCCGCCAGACCGCCGCCGAAAACCGGCGTGGACTTGCCGCACTCCGGCATCTGCCGGACGCGCAGGATGCTGACCGTCGCCGCCGTTCCGACCACCGTAAAATCGTAGCGCTTCATCAGAACGCTCCGTTCTTCAGCCGCTCGCAGACCTCGTCGGAGGAAATGGCCTTGGCAAAATACTTGGTCATTTCCGCCAGATGGAAGTCGTTGATCTCCTTGGTATTCGTGCCGAGCATATCGCTGATCATATAGGTGCGGAAGCGGTAGGCCGAGGCGTCCGTCGCCGTAGCGCGGCAGCAGACGTTGGTCTTGACGCCGCACACGAGGACGTTTTCCACGCCGCGTTCCCGCAGGATCTCGGCAAGATCGGTGCCGAAGAAAGCGCTCGGCACAAACTTGCGGAACTTGATGTCCCGTTCGGGGTCATAGGGGATGTTCTCATCCAGCTCGGCGCCCTCGGAGCCCTCGACGAGGGAGGCCTTCTTGCCGTCACGGAACATTCTCGTCAGCTCGGGGTTGACCTCCTTTTCGTCCGCCGGATGGGCGGTATAGACGATGACGATGAGCGCGCCGAGGTCGCGCATTTTGTTGATCTTTTCCGGGAAGGTCTTCATCATTTCGCCGGTGGTTTCGGGATAGTAGAACTTTCCCTCCGGGCGCGTGAAGTCCTTCTGCATATCAATGACAAGTACAGCGGTTTTGGGCATAGGATTTTCCTCCCGTCAGGCTTCCTTGAAGAAGCGCAGATGATTCTTGCGGGCGTTGGGCAGCTCGACGATCAGCAGCACGACAATGATCGTGACATAGGGCATGATGCCGAGCAGCGACGAGATCGCCGCAGGAACGAAGTTGTTGATAATGGTTTGCAGTGCGCGGACAAAGCCGAAGATCAGCGCGTAGACGCAGGCCTTCTCCGGGTCCTTTCTGCCGCAGTTGATGGCGCTCAGGCAGATGAAGCCGCGGTTCGCCGTCATGTTGATGGTGTACATACCGAGCTGCTCGACCGAAAGGTTGAGGCCGGCCAGCGCGCAGGTCGCGGCGGAGATCATGAGGCACAGGAACTTGATCCGGTTGGTCTTGATGCCGACGGACTTCGCGGCGTTGACGCTCTCGCCGGTCACGCGGACATAAATGCCGAATTTCGTCTTGTACATCACGATCGTCAGAACGACGACCACGAGGATGGTCAGGTAGGTGATTGCCGTGTGGTTGTTGAAAATATCGCTCAGAATGGGGATGCTGCGCAGCACCGGCACGTCGATCATCATCTTCGCCGGATCAATGATGCTGCTGGCGACGAGGTTGCTGCGCGTGCCGTAGAGCGCCTGCAAAAGGCAGGCCGGAATACAGGCGGCCATCAGGTTGATGCCGCTGCCGACCACGCTGAGGTTGCCCTTGAGCTTGACGGTGAAGAGATAGAACAGGCAGTTGAGCAAAATGGCGATCACAAAGGCCGCGATCACGCCGACCCAGATCTGCCCCGTGACAAAGGCGAAGAGGATGCCCGCAAAGGCCGCGAATTCCGTGCAGCCCTCCATGGAGATATTGAACACGCCCGCTCTGGCGACAAACACGCCGCCGATGGTGATGAGCAGATAAGGCGCCGCGTTCTCCACGGTCATATTCAGAAGGTTCAGAAACAGGGAAAAGTAATTCATGCTCAGTCCTCCTTTTTCGCCGCAGCGCGGTGGAAGATGCGGCCGAAGAAGCCCGCGATCGCCTCGCGGTTGTTGCCGATCAGCTTGATGGCCATGAACAGGACCAGCGTGCTCTTGATGATATTGATCAGATCAAGCGGCACGCCCAGACCGGTCTGCGCGGCCAGCGCGCCGTAGCGCAGGGCGCCGAAGACAATGGAGAACAGCAGGATGCCCACCGGATTGCTGCCCGCAAGGATGCAGACGAAGAAGCCGTCCCAGCCGATGCCGGGGTTGGCGGAGAAGCTGCTGACAAAGTTATAGTTGACGCCGAGGATCTCCGTCGCGCCCGCGATACCGGCCAGCGCGCCGCCGATCACGAAGATCACGACGATCTTGCGGCTGACGTGCATACCGACGGCGTCGGCAAATTCCCACTGCTTGCCGATACAGTCGATCTCATAGCCGAACTTGGTCTTTTTCAGGACGAAATACAGCACGAGCCAGATGGCAAGCGCGATGAAGATCGCGGTCGTGCAGCGGTACTTGCTGTTGAGCTTGGCAAGACGCGCGGTCTGCTCGATGAATTCCGTGTGCGCATAAGCGTCGCCCGTGCCGAGGTAGCTCTGGGTCAGAAAGCCCGTGACCTGCGTTGCGATGCTGTTGAGCATGACGGTCGTGACGACCTCGTTTACGCGCAGCTTCGCCTTGAGAAGGCCGGGAATGAGGGCATAGAGCGCGCCGAAGGCCGCACCGATGAGCAGGCACAGCGTCACGTGCAGCACAGGCGGCAGGCCCTTGATCATGTAGCCCGCCAGCGCCGCGGTGAAGGCGCCGAGGAACACCTGGCCCTCAATGCCCATGTTGTACATATTCGCGCGGATGGAAAGCGCCGTAGCCATGCCGGTAATGATGATGGGCGTGGTATAGCCAAGCGTATTGAGGATGCCGCCGAGGGAGAAAAAGGCTTTTTTGATGATATAGCCGTAAAGCGTGAAAGGATTACAGCCGCAGATCAGGGAAAAAATGCTGCCGACGGCAAAGGCGAACACCAGAGGCACCAGCACGTCGCCGGTGGCCGTAAGGAGATTGCCGCCCCAGCCGGAGGAGCGTCTTGCGGGGAGTCTTTGTTTCATGTTCGTAAACCTCTCATTCTTCCGAAAGCTCTTCGGCGGTCATGCGCTTCACGCCGGACATATACAGTCCCAGCTCATTGAAGCTCACGTCCTCCGAACGGAAGCCGCCGACGATCTCGCCGTGATACATCACGAGCACGCGGTCGGAAAGTCCCGTGACCTCGGAAAGCTCCGAGGAAATGATGAACACCGCCGTTCCGGCGTCGCGCATCTTGAGGATCTGGTTGTGAATGAACTCGATGGCGCCGATGTCCACGCCGCGCGTCGGCTGGCTGACCAGCAGCACCCTCGGCCTGCGGCTGAACTCGCGGGCGATGATGACCTTCTGCGCGTTGCCGCCGGAAAGGGAGCCGACCGCCGGGTCCTTCGTGCTCAGGCGGACGTCATATTCCCGGACGAGCTGATCGCGGTTTTCCATCATGGCGCGGCGGTTCATCACGCCGCCCTTGCAGTAGGGCTTGAGTCCGTGATAGCCGGCGATGAGGTTGGCCGAAACCGGCACGTTCAGGCACAGACCCTGCTTGTAGCGGTCCTCCGGCACCACGCCGATCTCGTGCCTGCGCAGCTCGTCCGGCCACAGGCCCGTGATATTCACGCCGCCCAGCTCCACGGTCGAGCCGTGGCAGACGTCCAGCATTCCGGTCAGCGCCAGCATCAGCTCGGTCTGGCCGTTGCCCTCCACGCCTGCAATGCCGACGACCTCGTTCTCGTGGATGCGGAAATTGATGTCGTTGAGAATTTTTTTGCCCTCGGAGTTGACCGCGCTGAGGTGCTTGACCTGATAGGCGATCTTCTCGCCGACGGGCTTGCCGCTCTTCTGCACGCGCAGGAGCACCGCGCGGCCGACCATCATTTCCGCCAGATCTTTGTCGGTGGTGTTTTCGTCGTTCGGCACGGTTCCGATGACCTTGCCCGCGCGGATGACCGTGATATTATAGGCGCACATCTTCACCTCGTTGAGCTTGTGCGTGATAATGATGATGGTCTTTCCGGCTTTTTTCAGATCGAGCAGGCGCTGGATGAGGTCGTCCACCTCCTGCGGGATGAGCACAGCCGTCGGCTCGTCGAGAATGAGAAGATCGACGTCGCGGTAGAGCATCTTGAGGATCTCCACGCGCTGCTTCGCGCCGACGGAAATATCCGAAACCTTGTCGGTAATATTCAAATTAAAGTTAAACTTGTCCACAAGCGCCTGGATCTCGGCTTTTTCCTTTTTCTCGTCGATCAGCAGGCCGCGGAAGGTCTTTTTTCCGATCTTGTGGGTGCGCACCGTTTCCGTTCCCAGAACGATGTTTTCATAGATCGACAGCGACGGCGACAGCTTGAAATGCTGATGCACCATGCCGATGCCAAGCTCGATCGCATCGCGCGGCGAGGCGATGGCAACCTTTTTGCCGCGGAAGAAGATCTCCCCCTCCGTCGGCTGGAGGATGCCGTAGAGCATATTCATGAGCGTGGACTTGCCCGCGCCGTTTTCACCGATGATGGCGCGGATCTCCCCTTCCTTCACCGCCAGATCGATGTGATCGTTGGCCGTGAAGTTTCCGAACTTTTTCGTCAGGTTTTTCGTTTCAATAATGGTATCCATATTCGTCACCAAAGCATCCTATGATGGGGGTATGCCCCGCTGGAGGTACCTTCAACGGGGCATACACAGTCGGTTTATTACTTGTTCAGCTCTGCGTAGGTCTTGTTGTTGCCGTCGATCTTGAGCCAGTCGTCCAAGCGCTGGCCGTCGTTCTCGATGCTCGCCATACGGGCATCGAAGACGGTGATGGTGCCGTCGGCGATCCACTTGCGGCACTGCTCGATGATGCCCTTGAGCTCTTCGAGCTTGTCCTTATCGGTCACATACTGCGCAATAACGCTCATGTCGGTGATGTCCACGCCGCCGTTGGAGAGGTTGAAGACATCCGGCTCGGTCTGCGCGAGGTCGCCCTCGAGGTACTTGCCGATGTAGAATTCCATCAGGGAGGTGTTGTCGCGGACGGCGGAGGTCAGGATGTAGCCCGGCTCGACCTCGTCCTGGTTGGAGTCAACGCCGATGCCGAACGCATTGTTCAGACGGCAGGCCTCCAGGCCGCCAAGACCGGCGGTGCCGCAGCAGGTCCAGATGACGTCGCAGCCCATGTTGTTGATCATGTTCTGGGCAATGTTCTGCGCGTTTGCAGTGTCGGAGAAGCCGACGGTGTAGTCGATGTAGATCTTCGCATCGGGGTTGTAGAACAGTGCGCCCTGACGGAAGCCGTCGCCGTACTGATAGAAGCCGACGGACTCTGCGCCGAACAGGATGCCGATGTTGCAGCCCTCGTGCTGGCCGACGCCCTCAACCAGGGTGTTGCCGTCGGTCGCGGCATAGGCAGCGACGACGCCCGCGAGGAAGGAGTGCTCGTTCAGGGTGATGTAGGACTCAATGACGTTCTTCGGGGTCTCGGTGAAACCGTCGACCGCGTTGATGCGGAGCTGACGGCCGACAACGACGAAGTAGATGTCGGGGTAATCCAGCGCAACGGTGTACATATTGCCGCTGATGCCGGCTTCGAGGTTGATGATCAGGCCATAGCCCGCTTCGCACAGCTCACGGATCAGGGTCTCGCCCTGCGTGGTGTCGGTGCATTCCACGGCGTTGACATCCAGACCGTACTTGTCCTTGCAGGCCATGAGGCCTGCGTAGGCGGTATCGTTGAAGCCCTGGTCGCCGAGGCCGCCCTGCTGCATGATCATGGCGATCTTCTTATTGACTTCGGGATTGACATCCTCGCTGCCGGAGGGATCGGTTTTATCGCTGTTGTTGGTGTCGCTGGGGTTTTCCGTGCTGGGGTCCGTGTTGCCGGCACAGGCTGCAAGTGAAAGAATCATAACCAGTGCAAGCAGAACTGCGAGTAGCTTTTTCATGGATACATCCTCCTCTTTATTTACATCAACCTTCTGAGTTGTATTGATGTTATAATAACAATATCACCACGTTTTGTGATTTTCAATTAGCAAAAGCGCCGAATATTTTCCGCGAATTTTGTTGCATTTCACAAGAAACCTCGCGGTTTTCAAGAATTTTTCTCATTCTCCCATCGGACATCCCACCGCGTTATCGTACTGTTGTAATGACAATTTCAGCACATCCGGGAGGGGGATGTGGGTGCGCCCGCGCCGGCGGGCGCACCCGGAAGGAGGTCAAATGAAAAAATCAGTAAGCCAGCTTGTAAATCTCCAGCGCGGACTGCTCGTCGAGCGGGCGGAATGCCTTGGCAAAGTAGTCCTTGCCGATGATGGCAGCCTCGTGCGCCATCTTGGGAAGCATATTCTCCTCAATGCCGAAGTCGCGCAGGCGCTGCGGCAGATTCAGAGAAGCGAAATACTCGCGGGTCTTTTCAATGGCGAGCTTTGCAGCCTCCATCTTGTCCATGCCGGTCGGGTCAATGCCGAAGGACGCCTGCAGGTAGCCAAGATAACGGTAGGCATTGTCCTCGGTGAGCATCCAGGTCAGCCATGCGGGCATGATGACGGCAAGGCCCTCGCCGTGCGTCACGTCGTAGAAGGCGGACAGCTCATGCTCCAGCTTGTGCATGGACCAGCCGACGGGGTTGCCCTTGACGGTCAGGCCGTTGATCGCCCAGCAGCAGGTCCACATGATGTTCGAGCGCGCCTCGTAGTTGGTCGGATCGTCATAGGCGATCTTGCCGTAGTGGAAGAGGGTGTTGAACATCGCTTCGCCGAACTTGGTCTGCAAATAGGCCTCCGGCACGTTGGAGAAATAGGACTCCATGACATGGCTGATCGCGTCGGCAACACCGGCAGCGGTCTGCTTCTTGGGCATGGTGAAGGTGAACTCCGGGTTGGAGAAGGAAGCGCGCGGACGCATATCCGGGCTGGAATAACCGGCTTTTTCGTTGATGTCCATACGGGAAATAACAGAGCTGGTGGACATTTCGGAGCCGGCGGCGGCCAGCGTCGGGACGGCGATGATGGGCAGCACCTTGCCGACGGGCACCTTCTTGCTGATGATGTCCCACGGCTCGCCGTCGTAGTTCACGGTCGCGGCGATGGACTTTGCGCAGTCAATGGCGGAAGCGCCGCCGATGGGCAGCAGGATGTCGCACTTTTCCTCGCGGCAGATGCGGTTGCCCTCCAGAACGGACTCGTAGCGCGGGTTCGGGGCGACGCCGCCCATCTCGGCATAGGGGATGTCCGCTTCCTTCAAGCGGCTGACGACGGCGTCATACGCGCCGTTTTTCTTGATGGAACCGCCGCCATAGACGATCAGCGGCTTGGTGCCCCACTGATGGATGGTATCCACCAGATACTGGAAGCAGGACGGGCCAAAATTCACACGAGTCGGAACATAGTACCAAAAGTCTTTCATAATGTCACACCTCTAAAAAAATTTTGATTCTGCGCAGGTCAGTCCTGCGCTGCCTTTTTATACTCGCGGATCAGCTCAACGAGCTTTTCCGGCGTGTCGTACAGCTTGATGATGGAGCTTCCGACAAAGAAGCCCTGTCCGCCCGCGGCCTTGACGCGCGCGGCGTCCGCCGGGGATTTGATGCCCGCGCCGCAGTAGATCGGCTCGGAGACCTTGCGCTCACGCAGATAGCGGATACAGGTCTCCAGCTCCTCAAAGCCGGGCTTGACATACTGACCCTCGCTCGGGAAGGCCTGCATATAGGTGAAGCCGTCGGTATGGATGCAGCGCTGGATGTCGTCCTCGTTCATCTTGTAATTGACCGAGCGCGCCAGCTTGACGCCGTGCCTGCGCAGGGCGGCGATCGCTTCGGGATCGTGCAGGTCACCGGAGATGACGTTGACGATGTGGTGCTTCTCGCAGAATTCGCCCAGCTTCTCCGCGCCGATGGCCATGATGACCTCGTGGTAGAGCACAAAGAAGAATTCCGTGTTCGGGTATTTCTCGGTCATGCGGCCGACGCCCTCCAGATAGGCCGAGTAGTCGTCGGTCTGCGCCAGCGCAACGCGGTAAAGCTCCTGC
>CAKUMR010000031.1 GCA_934667865.1 uncultured Oscillospiraceae bacterium
CATCAGATCCATCCGTCCCGCCGACCAGAGAGAGGCCGCAATGTGCCCCTGCTGATGGGAAAACGCATAGACCGGCAGATGCAACGCCGCGCCCAGCACCTCCGCCTGCGACTGCCCGGCCAGAAAGCACGGCATATAGGAGCCCTCCACCGCGCGCGGGCGCGTGCTTGCACCGACGGCGTCGAGCGTTACCACACCCATATCGCAAAACAGCCTGTCGGCAAGCTCCGGCAGGCGTTTTACGTGCGCGAACAGAGCGTCGCTCTGCCGCAGTCCCAGCGCGCCCGGCGCAACGTCGAGCAGTCTGGAAACATTCTTCCCCTCCTTGCCGTCAAAAACAGCGACGGAGGTTGTGTAATTGCTGGTGTCAAAGGCCAGTACCGTCATTGCTGTTCTTCCTTCTTCTGCTGTCCCCGCGCGACGGAACCGAGAATCCCGTTGACAAAGGAAACGACCTCGGCGTCCTCGTACTTCCGGGTCAGTTCAACACATTCGTTGATCGCCACGCCCGTCGGAACATCCGGCACATACAGCATTTCAAAAATCGCCAGCCGCATGGCCGCCTTGGTGAAGCGGGAAATGCGGTGCAGATTCCAGGCGATGGCATACTGCGTAATGAGCGCGTCAAGCTCCTCCTCGTGGGCAGCCACGCCCTCCACGCAGGTACGGATATACTCCATCTGCTTTTTGCTGGGACGCTCCGTATAGACCTCGTTTTCCTCGGCAAGGCCGGAATAATACCCCTTCTCCATGCGGGTCTCCAGCGCTTCCTCCGGCGTCTGGGCGGTATAATCCAACTCGTAGATCAAATGGACTGCGACTTCTCTGGCGTTTGAGCGTGTCATGGCGTTCTCCTTGGTATGTAAAAGTAGGGGTGCCGGATCAGCACCCCGAAGCAGGTATCAGTTTGCGGATTTGGGAATTGCGATGCCGCAGACATTGACGTTGACCGCAGCCGGACGAACGCCGGTCATGGATACGACCTCGTTCATAATGCTCTCCTGGACGTTTTTTGCGACCGTCATCACGGCCTCACCCATCTTGACGACGAGGTTGCAGGAGATCGTAACATTCTCCTCTTCCATCGTGACGCGGATGCCGTTGCGGAGATTCTTCTTGCCGAGAATGGTGGAAATATCAAAGGCCGCGGTGGTGCTCAGGCCGTAAACGCCCTCGACCTCGCGAACTGCCAGCGCTGCGATGGAAGCGATGACGTCCTCAGAGATCAGGATGCGTCCGCCTTCCTGCGGCTGCTCAATGTACTTTTTTCCTTCTGCCATAGCGGTTTCCTTCCTTTCTGGAGTACAGATCCTCTTTGGATTTCTATCCTATTCTATCACATTTTCCGAAAAATACAATAACCTTTTCCGAAAAAAGCGTCACTCCACACCGATGACGCGAATGTCAGACAGCTTGAAATCCGTCTGCGCCAGCACGATGTCTGCAACCAGCGAAACATCCGTCTGCTTTAAGCCTTCCTTGGGCGCGGCGACCGCGAGGGAAATACCGTCTTCGGAGATGTAAGCGACACAGTCGGCATAGCCCTTGGCAACGACCAGACTTTCGATCTGCGACTCCGCCAGCGCGTCGGACACGATGCCCTCAAGCGCCTTGCTGCTCGTGGAGGTGTCCTCTCCCTCCGCGTAGGCAATGGTTTCCTGCAAAAGCTCTACGGCCTGATCACGCGCCTTCTGCCGCGACAGGCGCATCTGGGCAAAGTATTCGTTCGCGCTCTGGCCGCTTTCCTGCGCGGCAAGCGCCGGCTGGGTCTGCGTCGTGTCGTTCAGCACGAGGGTGGATTCTCCCAACACCTTATCTGCATCGAGGACCTTTGTCAGATCAGCGGAATCTCTGCCGTAGAGCCAGTTGAGGTAGATGCCGGCACACACAAGCACCAGTACGCCGGCGATGATCGCATTGCGCTTCCAGATTTTCATTTGCCATTCCTCCATCATTTCATTTTGACCACTGTGATCTTATCCGTCCCAAGGCCAGTCAGTGAGGAAACCGCAGACACAATGCTCCAACGCACGGCCGCATTGTCGGCGCCCTCGCTGACGATCAACGCCCCCTGAAACTGCGGATAGACCACGCTTGAGATCGCTGCTTCATCATATGCGCTTCCCTCGGACAAAATAACCGTCTTTCGTTCTTCGCTTGTCTGGGTGCCGGAATTCGCCTGCTCGCTGGTAATTTTCGTGTCCGTCTGGTACTGCGTCTGCGCGCCGGTCTGCAAGGTGAGCATGACACTGACGCGCCCCGCGCCGTCGATTTGCAGCAGCATCTTCGTCAGGCGCGCTTCCATCTCCTGTGCATAATCCTGCTGCTCTGCGGCCGGTGCTTCGCTTGGCGTCTGCTGCTGTTTCGTCTGCTTTTTCTCGCTGCCGAAGGGGATCAGCATCAGCGCAAGGCCGATGACGAGCACCAGCGCCGCGTATTTGTATTTTTTCAGGGCCGAGGTGATCTTCCATGCCCACTCGTTCCATTTTCCCTTATCCATACAGCCTCCATTCCTGCCGGTCTGACTCGATGCCCAGCGAATCGCGGATGTAGTCCTCCAGTGCCTGCGCCTGCGCCGGAGTCATGCTTCCCGTCAGGGTCACGGACTCCGGCATGGGCGTTTCGCCGCTTCCCACCGTGACCTCCGCCTGAATCGTCCCGCCCAGCGCCTCCGCCTTCGCCTCAATGTACTTTTCCGTATTCGCCTGCACCAGTGCGCGCAGCATGGTCTGATAGTCCTTGGAAACCTGCTGTGTGCTGAAACCAGCGCGGTCTCCCAGCTCCGCGATTCGGTCGGCAAGACCGGTAAGATCCAGCCGCAGTAGCGGCGCAGACACGGTGAGCAAAATCAGGATGCCTGCGATGAAGCGCGTGATCTTCTGAATTCTGCTGTTTTTCAGCAGCGCGCAGGCGAGCACCGAGAGCATACAGGCCGCCACGATCGCAAGAAAATAATTCCGGATTCCTTCCATTACGCCACCTTCAAAAAGCACACCACGCAGATCAGCGCCATCAGCGCGCAGGCGCCGTTCATCGCAAGAAGATACCCCATAGCGGAGGAAAAGTGCTTGATGAGCCTGACATGCGGCGGAAGCCCTACCGTCCCGCTCACGGCGGCCGTGAGCTTGAGCATCAGATACTGCACACCGACGCGCAGAAAGGGCGTCAGGCAGACAGCCAGCACCGCGAGCATTCCGAACACGCCGACGGAGTTTTTGAGCATCGCCGCACTAGCAAGCAGGGATTCCGAGGCATCCGAGATGATCCCGCCGACGACCGGCACCGCGCCTGCCGCGGCTTTCGTCGCCTTGACAGCCAGCTCGTCGGAATTTCCGCTGACCACGCCGGTCACGGTCATGTAGACCGTGAAGGCCGTCAGGACGACCTTGAGGCTCTTGGATACGACCCATCCGACAAACTCCCGCAGCTCGCTGAGCGCGTCGCTGCCCAGCGCCGCCTCCGCGCCCGCGACCGCCAGATAAAAATAGACGCCCGGCACCAGCACCTTGGAAATGAGCTGCATTAAAATTTCCGCGAACACAACGGTCCCCGTATAGAGCGCGGAGGCCGAGGTCATTCCCCCGCTCATTGCCGCGGCGGACGCCATCACGGGGAGCATACAGCCCGTGTAGTCCGTCACGGTCTGCACGGTGCTTGAGGCAAGCGAGATCATGGTGTGAAACGAGCCGACCGCGACCGCGCACAGCCCGAGGGCGCCCACCGCCGTCGCCGCGCCGGTCAGGTCATGCCCGGCGGCCATCTTCGCCACGGCGCAGAGGGTCACGACAGCCAGAAGCACCGCACAGAGGCGCATTCCCTCCTTCACCGCGCCGTCGCTGCCCCGCAGCGCCCGCTGAACAAGGCGCTTGCAGTTTCCCCAGAAGTCCGTTGCTGCCGACGGGGAGAGGCCCGACAGCGCGTCCTGCGCCTCCTGCGGCAGCTCCTCCGTCATGGAGGACGTATCCACCAGATCGTCCGATTCCTGCGCAAAAACCGTCCCGGCAAGCAAAAACAGCAGAAGCAGCACGATTCCGATTCGTTTCATGCTAACCTCCCATCATCGTTCGTATCATATCGATCACCGCCTCCAACAGCGGCAGCGCAACATAAATTGCAAGTATTCCGCCGCATAGCTCGATCAGCCGCGCAAGCGCATTTTCCCCGGCATCCGTGCAGAAGGCCGCACAGAGCTGCGTTACGATGCCGATGCCCACGCTTTTGATCAGCGGCGTCAGAAGCTCATCGTCCAGCCCGGAGAGCGCTTGCAGCTTGCCGAAGAAGGAGATCACCGGCTCGACCAGCCGAATGACGGCAATGCCCATCAGCACGCAGGCGGCGATCGTCAGGAGCAGCGCCAGCTCGGCGTTGCTCCGCCGGATGAGCGTCACGAGAAGGGCGGTCACGACGCCGATGACCGCAACTTGCAGCAGCGTGTCCATCAGAAATGAAACAGGTTCTTGACCAGATCGAACAGCTGCGCGATCTTCTGCACAATGATGATCAGAACGACCACCAGACCTGCCAGCGTCGTCATGGTCGCCTGCTCCTCGCGTCCGGAACGCACGAGCACCTGATTCAGAATGGAAACGATGATCCCCACCGCCGCGATCTTGAAAATCAGTTCAACGTCCATAGCGCTTCCCCTAGACCATCAGAATGACCAGCGCGATCCCGGCGGAAACCGCGACCGCCGCGCAGCTGCGCGCCATCGGCTTTTTCTCCGCCTCGCAGCGCTCCAGCGCCGCGCCGATGCGCTGACCGCTGAGGGAAAGCATCCGGTTCTCCCCATCCAGATTGTAGCGTCCCAGCGTTCCGCAGAGCTCCAGCAGCGCCATGCGCGCATCATTGGGCAGAATCAACGCCGGCACGGTCTCCATCGCCTTCTGTGCCGCGCGCTGCCGCGGTGTCCCGGCTTCCATCAGCCGTCCCAGCTCCCGGAAGAACTGCGCCGTCGGACCGGTGAGCCTGTCCGCCACACCGGAGTAGAGCTGCGGCAGGGGCAGAAGCGTATAGTTGATCTCGCAGCGGATCATTTCCACCGCGCTTTTCAGCTCGCGGAGCTGGCGCGCCCGGCGGTAATACTGCGCCGCGCGGCTGCCGCCAAAGCTGCCCGCCCCGATGAGCACCAGCAGCGCACCGATCCATCGGATCATCCCACATTCCCCCTTTCGATCCTGACGCTGTGATCCGGCGAAACGGAGATCAGATTGCGGAACACGCCCTGCTCCATCAGGCTCCGGTAGACCGGCCGCGAAAACAGCTCCTGACGGCTGGCGGCGTGCGCTGTTGCCAGAAACCTGACCCCGCAGTAGGACGCGCGCACGATCGCCTGTACATCCTCCGCAGCGGTGATCTCGTCCACCGCGATCCACTGCGGATTCATGGAACGAAGCAGCAGTGTGATGCCAAGCTCCTTCGGCACGGCGCTTATAACGTCCGTATTTTCCCCCAGATCAAACTGCGGCACGCCGTCCAGACAGGCTGCCAGCTCCTGACGCTCGTCCACCACGCACACACGCTGCCGCTGCGCGATCAGTCGGATGAGGTCGCGCAGCAGCGTCGTTTTGCCGGAGGCAGGCGGGCCGAAGAGCAGCGCGGAGGCGGGATGCGTCCACAGCCAGCCTGCGCACGCTTCACCGATTCCCGGCAGCTCGCGCGCGATGCGCAGATTCATGGAGGAAATGCCGCGAAGCGTCCGAATTTCCCCCTCGCGCAGCACGGCCGTGCCGCAGATTCCCAATCGGTGTCCGCCCGGCAGGGTCACAAAGCCGCAGCGCAGCATCTCCTGCGCCGCATAGGCAGACTGCTGTGTCGCGCGCTCCAGCAGCTCGTCCAGCATCGCCCGCGTCGTCTGCACCTCCAGAGAAACGCTTTTACCACCGACGCTTGCCAGCACCGATCTGCCGATACGAAAGCGGAGCTCCTCGCAGAGCCCGTCCGCAACCCGCCGTTCCACCGCCCGGCGCACCGCCTCCGAACAGATTCTCATTGCCTGTCTGACTTCTTTTCTCATCCTTCGTTCACTCCCGGTTCAGTCTATGCCGCGCCGCCGGGGATTAGGACAGAAAAAACCGCCCGCTTGGCAGGCGGCCGGGCATAAAGAATCCCACCCGCTGTTACGGGTGGGATTCTGTGTATGAAATTACTCTGCGGACTCCTCTTCCTCGTCGTTGGACGGGACAAGCAGCGCGCGGATGGACAAGGAGATACGCTTGCGGTCTGCATCGACATCGATGATCTTTGCATCAACTTCCTGACCCTCGGTCAGCGCGTCGGAAGCCTTCTCAACGCGATGGTCGGAGATCTGGGAGATGTGGATCAGGCCGTCCACACCGGGCACGATTTCGGCAAATGCGCCGAAGTCGACCAGCTTGACGATCTTGACCTTGGCAACGTCGCCCACGGAATACTTCGCGCAGAACTGGTTCCACGGGTTCATTTCTTCGGTCTTGTAGCCGAGGGAGATCTTCTTCTTTTCCGGATCGAACTTGATGACATAGACCTCGATGGGATCGCCGACCTTGACAACCTCTTCCGGCGTCTTGATGTGGCCCCAGGACAGCTCGGAGATATGGACCATGCCGTCCACGCCGCCGATATCGACGAACGCACCGTAGCTGATGATGGACTTGACGACACCGTTGTACTTCTTACCGACCTCGATCTCGCTCCAGAGCTTCTCAACAGCAGCCTTGCGGGCTTCGGCGTTGACCGCACGGATGGAGCCGACGACTCTGCGGCGGGCGCGGTTGAACTCGGTGATCTTCATCTGAACGGTCTGACCCTTCATTGCGCCCATGTCGCCGCCCTTGGGAACGCCGGTCTGGGAAGCGGGAATGAACACGCGGACGCCCTTGACGTTGGCAACGAGGCCACCCTTGTTCTCTTCGGTGATCACGCCTTCGACGGTCGTCTTGTTCTCGCAAGCGGCCTCGACGTCGTCCCACACCTTCATGCCGTCGAGCTTCTTCTTGCTCAGCTGCACGGTACCTTCCTGATCGTTGACGCGAACGACAAAGACTTCGATCTCGTCGCCGACCTTGAGGATATCCTCGGGCTTGACGGTGGGATCTGCGCTGACTTCGTCATACGGAATGTAGCCGGCGTGCTTCGTGCCAAGGTCTACCTGAACTTCGGTGTTGCCGATCGCTGTTACGACGCCCAGAACCTTATCTCCTGTATTCAAAGTCTTGATGGACTGTCCGAGAAGTTCCTCGAAGTTCTCCTCTGCAACAGCATCAACATTCGTAATTTCGCTCATAGTCTGCTTGACCTCCTTTATTATCCACGCGGGTGTTGAAGCACCTGCTGTGATACCAATAGAAACCGCGCCCTTCAGCTTGTCCGCATCCAGCTCGGACGCATTATCGACAAGCGTCACATTCCGGCAATGCTCGGAACAGATGTGCGCGAGGCGAACCGTATTGGAGCTGTTTTTGTCTCCCACCACGACCATCGCATCGCATTCGGATGAAAGTGCCGCGGCTTCGGTTTGCCGATTTTCAGTTGCTTTGCATATTGTATCAAAGATTTCGCAATTTGTATATACTTTTTTTGCGATTTTCTTGCAAGATTCCCATAAAAATTTCGTGCTCGTCGTCTGCGAAACCATCGTCAGCGGCAGATCGCGGCGCGAAGGGTCAGCATCGATCCAGTTTTGCAGCTCCTCGGCGTTGGAAAACACCAAGGGGCGCTCACACCAGCCCGCGATTGCAACGACCTCAGGGTGTGTCGGCGTGCCGATGATGATGCACTGCCGGCCGGCCGCCTGTGCGCGTTCGACAATGTGATGGATGCGCTTGACGGAGGGACAGGTCGCGTCAATAACCGTCAGACCTCGTGCGCTAAGCTGCTCATAAACTGCGCGCGGTACGCCGTGCGAACGAACCACAACCGCGCAGCCTTCCGGAATATCCTCCACGCATTTTGATACACGAACTCCGAGCTGCTCAAAGTGCTGCACCAGATGCCGGTTGTGCGCAATGGGGCCAAGAGTCACAACGGGACTTCCCTTCCGGATCGTCTGCTCCACGAGATCGACCGCGCGGTTGACACCGTAGCAAAAGCCCGCGGTTTCTGCGACGCGGATGCTCACAGCGTCTCCTTAAGCGCATAAATGCGCTGCATCATATCCTGAGAAAGTGCATCCAATTCTTCATTGCTCACGCGGCGATCCGAGGGATGCGGATGATAAGGCTCACCAAAGACAACATCCAGCGGGCGGAAAATTCGCTTATCCGTGGATAAATATACCGGCACAATCGGCACGCCCATGCGCGCGGCGATCATGACAGCACCGCCGTGCGGCGCGGAAGTTTTTCCCTTGCGGATGCGCGTTCCCTCCGGGAAAATGAGCAGCTTATCTCCGGACTTCAAAATCTGCATTGAAGTCTTAACTGCGTTGATGTCGCTTGTCGAACGATCAACCGGAAACGCACCGACCTTGGTAATAAGAAAGCCCAGAATCTTATGCGAAAACAGTTCTTTCTTGGCCATGGTGCGGAAGATCCGCTTTGGATGCGCGGCAAACATGACCCAGATCGGGTCGGAAAACGCACTGTGGTTGCAGCAGACGATGGCAGCACCCTCAGGTATATTTTCCTTTCCGTGGACGCGCAGCACCGGGTGCTTCAATGCAAAGATGATGCGCAGCGGCCAAAAGATAAAGTGATAAAATCTTTGAGAAAATTCCTTCATCAGTTCGTTTTCTCCCGGATAATGTTCAGAATTTCAGAAATACTCTCCTCCAGAGAAAGGCTGGAGGTGTCAAGCTTTACGGCGTCCTCTGCGCACCGAAGCGGCGCTATGGCACGATGCGTGTCACGGTAGTCACGTTCGTTTATGTCTTTTAAAACTTCCTCAAAGGTGTCCGGACGGCCTGCTGCCTGCAATTCCAGCCAGCGGCGGCGCGCACGCACCTCGGGCGAAGCGGAGAGGAAGATTTTGACATCGGCGTTGGGCAGCACGACCGTGCCGATGTCGCGGCCGTCCATGATGACATTGTGCGTTTTCGCAACATCGCGCTGCGTATCAAGCAGAAACTGCCGCACAGCAGGAACCGCAGAGACCTGAGAAGCCGCAGCCGAGACTTCAGGCTGGCGGATGGAGCCTGTGAGATCCTCACCATTGAGTACGACGTGCTGTACGCCGTCGGGCGTCCATTGCAGCTCAAGATGCAGGGACGGCAGG
>CAKUMR010000032.1 GCA_934667865.1 uncultured Oscillospiraceae bacterium
GCCCATGGGGATGCCCGTCAGCTTACCCATGAAGTGGTCCTCCAGACCGGCACGGATGACCTGACGCGCGTCATAGAGATATTCCGGACCGATGAAGCCGACCACCGTGTTGACAAGAAACGGCTGAAAACGGCGGGCAAAGCCGTAGCAGCGTGCTTCCATCGTCACCTGATCGGCTCCATGGTGCGCTTCACTGGAGAGCTCGGAGCCCTGTCCGGTTTCAAAGTACATGACGTTCGGCCCTTCGGCGGTACCCTGTGTCAGCGCGAGCTGCCGCGCGGCAGCCAGCGTATCGCCGGAGAAGCCGAAGGCTTCGTTGCCCTTCTGCGAACCGGCGATGGACTGGAAAATGAGGTCGGCTGGCGCGCCCGCTTCGATCGCGCGCATCTGGGTGGTTACGTGGGCCAGCACGCAGGTCTGCGTGGGGATGGCGTGCTTCCGCTTGATCTCTTCAAAGCGCGTGAGCACACGTTTGACGCTCTCGGCGCTGTCGCCTGCCGGGTTCAGCCCCAGCACCGCGTCGCCTGCGCCGTAGCTCAGCCCCTCAACCAGAGAGGCGGTGATGCCGTCGATGTCGTCCGTCGGGTGGTTCGGCTGCAAGCGGCAGGAGAGCGTTCCCGGCAGGCCGATGGTCGTGTTGCAGTGGGCGGTGACGGTGATCTTCTTCGCGGCGCTGATGAGGTCGAGATTGCTCATGAGCTTGCAGACGGCGGCGATCATCTCGCTCGTCAGCCCACGGGAAATGCGGCGGATCTGCGCGCCGGTCGTGTTCTCGTCGAGCAGCCACTCGCGCAGCTGAGAAACCGTCCAGCCCTTGATCTCGTCATAAATGCGTTCGTTCAGGTCGTCCTGAATGATGCGCGTGACCTCGTCTTCCTCGTAGGGAACGACGGGGTGCTCTCGCAGCTCGGACAGCAGCGTCTCGGACAGCACGACCTTTGCCGCGACGCGCTCCTCGGCGCTCTCTGCGGCGACGCCTGCTAGCCTGTCGCCGGATTTTTCCTCGTTTGCCTTGGCAAGCACATCCTTGAGATCGCGGAATTCATAGGTTCTTCCAAAAAGCAGCGTTTTCAGCTTCATGGGCTCCCTCCTTATTACAATATCAGCGTTTTGATCACGACGGGCAGCACCTGACCGCCCGCGACCGGCGCGCCGATGTCCAGATATGCCCCGTCCGGCAGCCGCACGCCGTCCAGACTGATGAGCGGTGCGTCCGGCAGCAGCATCCCGACGGCCTGCCCCAGAGCCTTGCCCATGTCTGCCGCAGCTGCGACGATCAGGGGCAGACCGGCTTCGGCGTGGGGACGCAGACCGAGCGCGACCCCGTCTGCTAGTTTACATAATTCAGAAAATCTGACATTCGGGCGTCCATGCAGGGCAAGGACGCCCGTGACGGGCGTTCCGTCCGGTGAGAAGATCGCCATACGCCGCCGGATGACCTCGGAGAGTCCGTCGGCGGGAAGCGCCTCTTCCTCCGCCGTAAGTGCGGCGACGGGGAGATTTTTCAGCGGGAACTGCACGCGGTCATAGAAGATCGTGCTGCCGGACAGCTCCGTCGTGTGGCTGCCTGCGCCGATTACGGTGGCGCGGATGGTTTCCTTTGCGCGCAGGTACTGCTCCCGGCACAGGGCGGAGGCGGCGATGGCGCGGCCGAGCAGTACGCCGAGATCGCCGTAGCGCAGCGGCTCGGCGGGAGAGTGCTCGATCAGATCGGCCACGCCGCCGGAAAAGGACAGCAGCGCCCGGCCGGAGAGGTTCGGCAGCTTGTCCGTGATAAAATGCGCTAAGTCGGGGCTTTTTTCGCGCAGGCCGACGGCCTCTTCCAGAATCCGCACGAGAAGCGCGGTCACTTTTTCCAGCGCGCCGGGCGGGGGAAGCTCCCCGATAGAAAACGAGAAAAACGGCCGCAGCACGGGAGATACGTAGCGCACGCGCCCGGCTTCGTCAAATTTCATCAGCCGCCCGCCGACATTCAGGCAGCCGGTGTCGACCAGCCGGCCGCAGTCAAACAGCGCAAGGTTTGTTGTGCCGCCGCCAATGTCGAGGTTCAGAACGGCGCAGTTATGCGCGCGGGAATAGTCCTGACTGCCGGAGCCCTTTCCGGCCAGCACACTTTCCAGCGCTGGTCCGGCGGTGGCAACGACGAAGTCCCCGGCGTAGCCGGACAGCGCGTTCAGGACGTCGCGGGCGTTTTCCTTGCGCGCGGTTTCCCCGGTGATGATGATCGCGCCGGTGCGGATGTCTGCTTTGGAAATGCCGGAGGCGGCGTATTCCTCGTCGATGATCTTCCGCACGCCCTCCGCGTCGATCACCGTGTCCGACCGCAGGGGAGTGAAGTGAATCCTGCTGCGGTAGAGAATTTCCTTTTCCGTGATGGCAAATTCCGGGACGCTGAACGCGGCTCCCTTGTTCTCAATGGAGAGCCGGGAGAAAATGAGCTGTGTCGTCGTGGTGCCGATGTCGATGCCAACGGAGAGAATGGCGCTCATAGCGCGGCCTCCAGAAGCCGGTGCAGATCGTCTGCCGTGACGGGTCGGGGATTGGCGGCAAGGCAGGGGTCTGCCAGCGCGGCGGCACAGAGCGCGTCCTTCTTAGCAAGCACCTCACTGCGCTCCAGTCCTGCGGCACTGAGCGTTTCCGGCAGCTCCAGCCGGCGGCGCAGGCGCTGCACGGCGAAGATCAGCCCGCGTGCGCCGCTCAGGCCGCAGTAGGCGGCAAGGGCGGCATAGGGCGCGGCGGGCGCATTGAAGCGGAGCACGGGCGGAAGCAGAATGGCGTTCAGCCGCCCGTGCGGCAGGTGGAACGTGCCGCCCAGTGCGTGCGAAAGCGCGTGGCATACGCCGAGTCCGGCGTTGTCGAAGGCGATGCCCGCCATGGACGCGGCTTCGTGGATGCGGCCGCGCACCGAGGTGTCGCCTGTATAGGAGGCGGGCAGCTGCTCCAGCGTCGTTCGGAAGGCGGCCGAGGCCAGCGCGGTGGTAAAGGCGGTGGCATTTTTGGAAGCGATCGCTTCCAGACAGTGCGTCAGGACGTCCATGCCTGCATCTGCGATCAAAGCCTTCGGAAGCGCGCGCAGCAGGGAATCGTCCAGAATGGCAAGCTGCGGCCGGAGCGCCTCATCAATGAGCGGATGCTTGACGCCCTCGTGCGTCAGAATGGAAAAGGACGTGACCTCGGAGCCGGTGCCGGAGGTCGTGGGGATGGCCACGAGCCGAGCCTCCGACTGCGAGAGGGACAGAATTCCCTTGGCGCAGTCGATAGCCGAGCCGCCGCCCAGCGCCAGCAGGGTATCCGGCCGGAATTTTTGCAGCCGGTCGACGCCCTGTGCGACCATGGCGAGGGTCGGTTCGCCGCCGACGCGGTCGAAAACTTCCGTTTCTGCATCGGGAAGCAGGGAGAGAAGGTGCTGCGCCGTGCCGTTTTTTGCGAAGAACGGGTCCGTGACCAGAAAGGCGCGCTTCGCGCCGAGCGTTTGTAAAGCCTGCAATGCGTTTTCCCCGAAGCAGAGCCGGGTGCTGCAAACGAAGGTTTCCATTTCTGTCGCCTCTTTTCTCCGGTAGTATTTCCTGCCGCAGCAAAAAAATGTGGGCATTTGCGAAAAAGTTGGACGCTTTCGGTTGACACACGGCGAAAAATATGGAAGAATAGACGCAAAAGGAGTGGTGATTATGTCCGAAATGATCAGAGGCAATTGCCCGCACTGTGGGAAGCCCTTGGAGATCCCGGCGGAGCTGGAAGAATTTTCCTGCCTGTACTGCGGCGAGCGGATGCGCACGGAGATCCTGCTCGCGCCGCTGGCGGAGCGGCTGGAATGCTCCGCGGAGGATATGCAGTACCTGCGGGAGAAGCTGGCGGCAGCGGCTCTGAATTATCCGGATTACTATAAAAAACTGAGCAAGCAGGAGTTTTTTTCTGCGTTTGAAGCCTATGAAACGGAAAACGGCGCGGTTTTTGAGCGGCTGGAGGCGTGCACGCCGGAGAACGAGCCCGCGCGCAGAGAGATGCTGCAAGGCGTCTGCGACGAGCTGATGGCGGACATTACGGCGCATATGGAAAGCGACCCCCGCTGGGGAAAAAAGGGCCGCCGAAATGAGGTGTTCTTTGAAACCAAGGTTGTGCTGGCGATCTTCTTTACGACCTGTATGCGCAAAATGAAGCTCAGCGTGGCCGACCCCTTCGGTAAGATGCTCAACGCCGCATGGCGCGAGCGTTATCCCAAGGAGGACTGGAAGCCCGGCGACTATGATACGCTGGTCGGCGGCTTCAAGAGGTTCAGGTTCTGCTTTATTACCACGGCGACCTGCCTGCACGAGGGCAAGCCGGACGACTGTGCCGAGCTGACGGCCTTCCGCGCCTTCCGCGACGGCTGGCTGCGTGCGCAGCCGCAGGGCGAGGCGCTCATCGGCGAGTATTACGACATCGCGCCCGCCATCGTGGCCTGTGTGGAATACTGTGACGATTCCGGCGCGTGCTATGATGAGATCCGCCGCCGCTGGCTGGCACCCTGCTATCGGGCAATTCAGGAAAACCGCCCGGAGGACTGCTGCGCGGCCTACGTGGATATGGTGTCCACGCTGAAGAAAAGATATTTGAACTGATCAAAAAACAATCGGGGCCAGACGGCTCCGATTGTTTTTAATTCGTTTTCCGGAACGTCATACTTTGGTAACATCCCGACCTTATGATGAAACCATCAAAAGCAAGCAAGCAAAGGAGCTGAACATCATGAACGAAGAATATCAGAGCTTTGAAACGGAATCCCCGGCACAGGAACAGCCGCAGACCGAGCAGACAGAGCAGCCGCAGGCTTCCGCACCGGAAACTCCCCAATATAACAGCTATCAGGCATATCAGTCCTACCAGACCTACAACCCCTATCAGGCGCAGCCGCAGCATTCCGCGCCGCCGCAGAAAAAGACTCCGAAGAAAAAGCGCTGGGGTCTGCGGATCGCCGTCGTGGCGCTGTGCTGTGCACTGGTCGGCAGCGCAGCGGGCGGTGCGATCGTCGGCAGCGTGATGCACACGATGTATAAAAATGATGTATCCCTGACCCAGAAGCCCTCCGACAGCCAGACGGCAACGACCCCTTCCGAGCCGACCACGCAGGTCGTACAGACGAAAAATCCTTCTACACCGTTGACTCCTGCTGAAATATATGCACAGAACGTATCTGCGGTCGTCAGCATCTCCAATCAGGCGACGACCAACGTGTTCGGTCAGGTCACTTCAACGGCAAGCTCCGGCACCGGCTTTGTGATTTCTTCTGACGGTGAGATTTTGACGAATTACCACGTCGTCAAGAACGCAAGCAAGCTGACCGTCACCATGAACAGCGGCGAAACCTACGACGCGACGGTCATCGGCTATGAGGAGGACAGCGACGTTGCCCTCATCAAGATCAATGCAGAAAACCTTGCGACTGTGCAGCTCGGTAATTCCTCCGCGCTGCGTGTGGGCGACGAGGTCGCGGCCATCGGCAATCCTCTGGGTGAACTGACCAATACCATGACGGTCGGCTATGTCAGTGCTCTCGACCGTTATATCAATACCGATGGCAGCCCCATTAATATGATGCAGATCGATGCAGCGATCAACTCCGGCAACTCCGGCGGTCCGCTGTTTGATATGAACGGCAATGTCGTCGGCATCACTACTGCGAAGTACTCCGGCACGACCAATTCCGGCACGACCATTGAGGGAATCGGCTTCGCGATTCCAATTGATGACGTGACGGCCATTCTCGATGATCTGCGCACGAACGGCAGAGTGACGAACCGTGCCTATATCGGTGTCACTGTCGGCAATGTTTCTTCTGCCGATGCAGAAAACTACGGCTTCCCGCAGGGCGTGCTGGTCAATTCTGTCGAAACCGGCGGCAGCGGCGAAAAGGCCGGCCTACAGCGCTATGACATCATCACCGCAATTGACGATACGCTGGTCAAGTCGATCGACGAGCTGTCCGCGGCGCTCAAATCCTACCGTGCAGGTGACCAGGCAACCTTGACTGTTTACCGCTCCGGGAAGACGATGGAGTTGTCAATCACCTTCGGTGAAAAGCCGCAGACCACGGACTCCACGACTCAGGATACGCAGCAGCCTTCTCAGAACAGCGAGGACTCCTCCAATGACAGAAGCGGCTGGGGCTTCCCGTGGAATATGCTTCCGTAATCTGAATTCACGTTTTTCATGTTTTTCTCCCTTTTTCCCCTTTTTCAGCCCGCGCATCCGTAAGGATGCACGGGTCCTTTTTTATCCGCAGAAAGAAAAAATGCGGGAATGGTTTTTGAAAATTATTTTTCTGAGATACCTTGACAGGCGAGGTATCTCGTGTTATAGTAGGGTCACAAAGGAAAGCAGCACGACAGCATCGTGGAAAATGAAACCGGGAGGTGTGTAGATGTTGATTGCAGCGGATCTGATCCGAGGGCATACGGAAACCATCATTTTGGCGCAGCTCATGCAGCGCGACAGCTACGGCTATGAGATCAACAAGACGATCCGGGCGATTTCCGACGACCGCTATGAACTCAAGGAGGCCACGCTATACACGGCCTTCAGGCGGCTTGAGGAGATGGGACAGATCACTTCGTACTGGGGGCAGGAGGAAACCGGTGCGCGGCGGCGTTATTACCGCATCACGGATGCCGGGCGCGCGGCCTACCATGAGCAGGTGCAGACATGGGACACCGCGAAGGAGATCATCGACAAGCTGATAGAATTGGGAGGGGATGCAAAATGCGAAATAAGCTGATTTGCTATGTGAACAGCATTTTTGAAGGGCTACCGGATGCGCCGGAGGTGCAGGAGCTTCGGGAGGAGATTTTGCAGAATACGCTGGATCGCTATGACGAGGAGTGCGCCAGAGGCGTGTCGGAAACGGTCGCGTATAATGTTGCCGTGATGAGCATAGGCGACACGGATGAACTGCTGGCGGCTTACCGCAAGCCAAAGAAGGAGAAAAAAAGCGCCCGCCGCGTCTGCGTGGCGATCGCCATTGCGCTGTATATCCTGTGCGTCGTGCCGCCCGCCGTTGCAGATGAGATGGGCTGGCCGGAGGCGCTGGGAGTGAGCCTGATGTTTCTGATGATCGCTGCGGCGACTGCGCTGATCATCCTCAGCGGCGGCCGGGAAAAGCCGGCAGCGCCGAAGGTTTCCACGCCGCAGGGCGTGCCCGTGCAGCCCACTGCGCAGCCGGTGCAGGCGGCTTCTGCGCAGGAGGAGCGAAGCTCTGCGGTGAAGATCCTGCGCGGTGTGCTCACGCCTCTGTACTGGCTTGCTGCGGTGGGACTGTTCCTTGCGGCGGGCTTCGCCGGCTACTGGCATGTGGCATGGGTCATTTTCATCGCGGCCGGCGCGGTCGGCGACGTCATCACCGGTATCGTCTACATGGCAAAGGGCAGGTGCGGCCTGAAAAAGTTCATTGAGGGCCTGATGCTTCTGGCGGCGGTGGCCATTTATCTGAAAATCTCCGCCGCGAGCGGCGCGTGGGTGGTCACATGGCTGGTCTTCCCGATCTGTGCGGCGCTGACCGGCGTTCTGAGCGGGATTTTCACGCTTGCAACAGGAGGAAAACAATGAAGGGAAAAGCAATTACCAAGATCGTTATTTGCTCCATCGTGGCAGTGCTGCTGACGGGGATCCTGCTTGCGGGAGTGCTGGGCATAGAGGTATTCCGGGCGCTTCCCGGCATCCGGGAATTTAAGGTGGAAACGGGCGGGTTTTTTACCGATCTCAATAAATATGACAATGAAAACAGCTACAACATCGGCAGCGCGGAGCTGGACAGTGTGGTGAGTAGATCAATCCGCGAGATCGACCTCGACTGGGCTTCCGGCTCGGTAACGGTGAAGCCGTATAACGGCGATCAGCTCATCCTGCGCGAATCGGAAGGCTACAGCGAGGCAAAGCGCCTGCGCTGGAAGGTGAAAAACGGAACGCTGACCATCCATGAATGTAAAAGCGGCCTGTTCATCAAAGAGTCGCTGAAGAAAACATTAGAATTGCTGATTCCGGAAGGGCTCACAGCACTTGATAAGCTGGAGTGCGACAGCACCAGCGCGACGCTGCAAATCGAGAATCTTACGGTGACAGAGTTGGATTTCGACACCGTTTCCGGCAATGTGACCCTGAAAAACTGTCATGTAGAAAAGCTGGACGTCGACGCAGCAAGCGCGAACCTCAATGCGGAAAGCTGCACGCTGGGGGAGGTTTCCGTGGACAGCGCCTCCGGCTCGGCGACGCTGAGCGGCAGCATCTGCGCAGTGGATATGGGCACCGTTTCCGGCCGCCTCAGTGTGGAAACGTCTGTGACGCCGCGCAAGGTGTCAATGGAGGCGGTCAGCGGAAGCTGTACACTGGTACTGCCGAAGGACGCGGGCTTCACCCTTAAAAAAGACGGCCTGAGCAGCAAGGTGAATGTGGAGGGCTTTGCTGTTTCCATGCAGGATGATACCTACATCTGCGGCAACGGTGCAGCGGAGCTTTCCTTTGAGGGCGTCAGCGGAGATGTCACCATCCGCGCAGCAGAGAAATGAGAGCATTAAAAAGATCGCCGGACACCTGTGTCCGGCGATCAATTTTTACTGTTTCAGTACGGCGTCATACAGCGCGTTTTTCGGGAAGCCCGTTTCGGCGGCGACCTGCCGGACGGCGTCCTTTTTGCTGTAGCCCTGCGCGATCAGCTCCTGCACGCGCGCAACGGCGTCGTCCTGCGTGACTGCCGGCTCTGCCGACTCCCGTGCGCCCTCGACGATGAGGACGTATTCGCCGCGCGGCGCCTGCGTTTCATAGTAGGCGACGGCCTCGTCCAGCGTCATGCGCAGTGCCTCCTCGTGCAGCTTCGTCAGCTCCCGGCAGAGGCAGATGCGGCGCGTCCCGCCGAACACCTGCCGCAAGTCGGACAGCGTGCCGGCCAGCTTGTGCGGTGCTTCATAAAAAATCATCGTGCGCTGCTCCGCCCGCAGGGAATCCAGATGGGCAAAGCGGTTCTTTTTCGCGGTAGAAAGAAAGCCCTCAAAGGTGAACCGCCCCGTCGGCAGCGCGGAGATGCTCAGTGCAGTGATTGCAGCACAGGGACCGGGAATGGCCGTGACGGTCACGC
>CAKUMR010000033.1 GCA_934667865.1 uncultured Oscillospiraceae bacterium
GCAAAGCGCATCCTTGCCATCGGCCGCGGCGGGAAGAAGCCGCGCAAGGATCTGGCCACATGGCAGGACGTCAAGCCGTACATGGGCTTCTTCTACGACGAGTTCTTTACCTCCGAGGGTTTCCCGGCACAGTTTGACCATGCGGTCATCCGCGAGGCGCTGGAAAAGTTCCTTGCCGTCTACGACCCCGCGGACGATTCCGCCGTCTGGTTTGAAAAGGTCAAAGCGATCACCGCGGAGATCGGCTTTGCCGCCGACATGAAGGCCTATAAGGCGGACCCCGCGGCCTTCCCCGGCTCCGTCGCGGATGTTTCCGCTTTCCTGCGCATTGCCGTGACGGGCAAGAGCAGCTCGCCCGACCTCTACACCGTGATGCAGATCCTGGGCTGCGACCGCACCCGTGCGCGCATCCGTGCCGCGATTGAGGCGCTGTGAGATGCCGCCGCGCGTTCTCGACCTGACAAATGACCCCCGCCGCGCGCATTTCGACTACTTCCGCTCCATGGCCAACCCCTATCTCTCCGTCACGGTAAACTGTGACATCACTGCCCTGCGAGAGAAGACCGTCCGGGGATCGCTGCCCTTTTTCCTGTCGCTTCTTCACTGCGCGATTGGCGCGGCCAACGCTGTGCCGGAACTGCGCCGGCGCATCCGCGGCGGGGAGGCGGCGGAATATGAATGCTGTGACAGCTCGCATACCGTCGTCCTGTCGGACGGGAGCTACTGCTACTGCCGGCTGAACTGTGCAAAGCTCTTTGCGGAATTTCTGCCCTATGCACAGGCGGAGGTGGAACGCGTCAAGGCCGCGCCGGACATCGACGACGGCGAGGACGGCGACAGCCTGTTCTTTGTTTCCAGTCTGCCGTGGATCTCCTTTACGGGGCTGAATCTGCCCACGCCCTCCCCGGCAGACAGCAACCCGCGCATCACCTTCGGGAAGTTCTTCCCGCAGGAGGGGCGCATCCTGCTGCCGGTCAATCTGACCGTGCATCACGCCCTTGTGGACGGCCTGCACGCCGCGCGGTTCTTTGCAGAGCTGGAACGGCGCTGCGCAGAATTCTGACTTTCATAGATCATTTAAGCGCCGCCGGGAAACCGGCGGCGCTTCTGCATTTTGCACAACGCACTGACCCTTTGCCGCTGATTCGTATATATATTCTACAAACAACAAAATTTATGAATAAATATTCTAAAATACCCTTGACTTTTCGTGTTTTCGGTGATAGAGTATGCATCATCAAAGGAACGGCAAACGGGAGGCCGGCTTCCTCCCGCCCCCTACGGAAAACGGAAAGGATGCTAAAAATGAAAAAGAAAAACTGGATCGCGCTGCTGCTGGCGCTGGTTATGATGTTCGCTCTTGCCGCCTGCGGCGCTAAGGAAACGCCCAGTGACGTGCCGGAGCCCGCCAACGCACTGGAAAAGATCAAGTCCGAAGGTGTTCTCACTGTCACGCTCAGCCCGGACTTCTCCCCGATGGAGTTCATCGACTCCTCCAAGCAGGGGCAGGAGCAGTACGTCGGCTTTGACGTAACGCTGGCCAAATACATTGCCGAATCCCTCGGCGTAAAGCTGGTGATCGAGCCCATGAGCTTCGATGCCTGCCAGTCGGCCGTCTATACCGGCAGCGTGCCGATGTCCATCTCCGGCTACTCCTGGACGGAGGAGCGCGCGCAGAACTATGAGCTGTCCGATTACTACTACGCCGGCGAAAACGAGACCGAGCAGGTTCTGCTCATCCGGAAGGACGACGCAGCCAAGTACACCAAGCCGGAGAATTTCGACGGTCAGGATGTCGGCGCGCAGAACGCCTCGCTCCAGATGCAGCTTGTCACCGATCAGCTCAGCAAGGCGAACCCCATCACCATCGGCGATATCAGCGTCGGCGTGATGGAGCTGAAGGCCGGCAACATTGAGGCGCTGGCCGTTGCCAAGGGCAATGCGGAGATGATCATCGATGCCAACCCCGAGCTGGTCATGTGCAGCTGGCAGTTTGCCGTGGAAGAAAAGTACGAGGCGAACCTCATCATCATGGCCAAGGGCGAAACCGAGCTGCTGGCCGCCGTCAACGAAGCGCTGGCAAAGGCGAAGGCCGAAGGCCTGTACGCCAAGTGGTACGAGGAGGCCGTAGAGCTTGGCAAGTCCGAGAACGCAAAGGAACTGACGCTGGATTAAAAAACATGGCTGCTGTGCCGGATACCCCGCCGTATCCGGCACAGCGCTGCCGGACGGAGTGTGGAACGAATGAAATTTATTGACTTTGAAAAACTTGCCGCCATGTTCCTGAAATACTGGGACAGATTCCTCCTCACAGGCGTGGGGTATACCCTCTCCCTCGCTGCCATCACGGTCGGCATCGGCACGATCTTCGCGGCGCTGCTTGCGCTGATGAAAATGTCCAAGATTCCGCCGTTTCGCTGGCTTTCCAGCATCTATATTGAGATCATCCGCGGCACACCCATGCTCTTGCAGCTCTATTTCTTCTATTTCGGCCTGCCCATGCTGATTCCTGCGCTGCAAAAGCAGAAGTATCTCTGCGTTGCTATCGCGCTCATCTGCAATAGCGCCGCCTATGTCTCCGAGGTCATCCGCTCCGGCATTCAGGCCGTCGATCCCGGCCAGCGTGAGGCCGCGCTGAGCCTTGGCTTCAGCGAAACCAAAACCATGTGGTTTGTCGTCGTCCCGCAGGCCGTCAAGAACATCCTGCCCGCCCTCGGCAACGAATTCATCATGATTATCAAGGACACCTCGCTGGCCTCTACCTTTTTCATCGGCGACCTGATGACGCAGTACCTGCTCATCAAGGGCTCGACCACACTGCCGATTGAGCCACTGGTCATCGTGGGCGTGATTTATTTTATTATGACCTTCACGCTGAGCAAGGTGTTTGGGCGCTTTGAAAAGAAAATGCAGCGCAGTGACCGGCGCAGCGGTTCGACCCGCCGCGCAAGACGCAGACAGGAGGCAGAAAGATGACGGAAAAGCTGATCGAGGTCAAGGATCTGAAAAAATACTATAACGGCGGCGAGGTCAAGGCGCTCGACGGAATCTCCGTGGACATCTGCAAGGGCGATGTCATTGCGGTCATCGGTCCGTCCGGCGGCGGCAAGAGCACCTTCCTGCGCAGCCTGAACCTGCTGGAAAAGCCGACCTCCGGCTCCATTCTCTTTGACGGTGTGGACATTACTGGGAAGAAAGTCGATCTTCCCCTGCACCGGCAGAAGATGGGTATGGTGTTCCAGCATTTCAATCTGTTCCCTCACAAGACAATTTTGCAGAATCTGACCATGGCGCCGGTTCGCATCAGGAAAATGCCAAAGGCAGAGGCGGAGGAAAAGGCCATGGCGCTTTTGCAGCGCGTCGGGCTTGCAGACCGTGCGGATGCCTACCCCGCACAGCTCTCCGGCGGTCAGAAGCAGCGCGTCGCCATTGTGCGCGCACTGGCCATGGAGCCTGAGGTCATGCTCTTCGACGAGCCGACCAGCGCGCTTGACCCGGAAATGGTCGGCGAGGTGCTGGAGGTCATGCGGGAGCTGGCCGTCGGCGGCATGACGATGGTCGTCGTCACGCATGAAATGGGCTTTGCCCGCGAGGTCGGCAGCCGGGTGCTCTTTATCGACAACGGCAAGCTCTGCGAGGAGGGCACGCCGGAGGAGATTTTTGACAGTCCGAAAAGTCCGAGGTTGCAGAGTTTTCTGGAAAAGGTGTTGTAAAAATGACACAGAAGCAGGCGGCGCTGGCCGCAATCGAAGAAAAAAAGGATCTGGTCTGCCATGTGGCAGACCAGATCTGGGAATATGCGGAGCTGTCGCTTCAGGAATTCCGCTCGGCGGCGCTCTACTGCGAGGTGCTGCGGCAGGAAGGCTTTGCCGTCGAGCAGGGCATCTGCGGCATCGAAACGGCCTTTTCCGCCACCTACGGCTTGGGACGGCCCATCATCGGGATTCTTGCCGAATATGACGCGCTGTCCGGCCTTTCGCAGGTGGGCGGAGGCACCGTGCAGCAGGAGCTTGTCCCCGGCGGCACGGGGCACGGATGCGGTCACAATCTTCTCGGCGCGGGCGCGCTCGCGGCGGCACTGGGTGTAAAGCACTATTTGCAGGCCACCGGAAAGCCCGGCACGGTCGTGCTCTACGGCTGCCCCGGCGAGGAGGGCGGCGCGGCCAAGGCGTTTATGGCGCGGGAGAATCTCTGGCGCGGTCTGGACGCGGCGCTGACGTGGCACCCGGACGAGTGCAACGAGGTCGCGACCGGCTCAAGCAACGCCTGCATTCAGGTGCAGTATACCTTTCATGGTGTCGCCGCGCACGCGGCCGGCTGCCCGGAGCGCGGGCGCAGCGCACTGGACGCGGTGGAGCTGATGAACACCGGCGTGCAATACCTACGTGAGCATATGGACAGCCGCGCCCGCATCCACTATGCCATCACGGATGCCGGCGGGCGCAGCCCGAACGTCGTGCAGGCCAAAGCCTCCGTTTTGTATATGGTGCGCTCCGATAAGGTCAAAAAAGCGCTGGAATTGCAGGCCCGCGTGGACAAGATCGCAGAGGGTGCCGCGCTGATGACGGAAACGACCTGCGAACGAAAATTCATCGACGGTCTGGCGGAAACCATCCCCAATCATGCGCTGGAGGCCGTCCTGTACCGGAACTTTGAACAGACGGGCGTGCCCGCCTACACGCCGGCGGAGGCGGAATTTGCGGAAAAGATCGCCGCAAGCTATCCCGCCGTCGACCGCCTTCCCGGTATGGGCAGCGAGGATAGCGCCTATGCCGCACAGGTGCAGACACTCCTGCACGGCGGCGCAATGAACGACGTGCTGCTGCCGCTGTATCAGGGGGAGGCCTTCTGCCCCGGGTCAACCGACGTGGGCGATGTGAGCTGGGAGTGTCCGACGGCGCAGCTACACGTGGCGGCATGGCCGAACGGCTGCCCCGGCCATAGCTGGCAAAGCGTGTCCTGCGCAAAATCCGACATCGGCCGCAAGGCTGCGATTTATGCAGGCAAGGTGCTCTGCGGCGCGGCGATCGACCTCATGGAATCGCCGGAGCTTTTACAGGCGGCGCAGGCGGAATTCCACCGGCGCACGGCGGCGGGCTATTGCTGCCCCATCCCACCGGACGCCGTTCCGACCATCGCGGATTAAACAAAACGCGCTTCCGAAAAACGGACGCGCGTTTGTTATTATCTTTCGTAGAGCTTTGTCATGCGGGCGATCCGCGCGGCAAGCTCGTCCGTGAGCTGAGCGGCGTCCACGCGCCAGCTCCAGTTCTTCGTGCTGAGGGTGCCGGGCTCGTTCATTCTCGCCTCCGCGCCCAGCTCCAGATAGTCCTGCATCTGGGCGATAAAGGTGTCCGCAACGCTGGCCATGCCTGCGCGCAGGATGCCCCAGACGCACTCGGCGCGGTCGTGCAGGCCGAGATATTCCAGCGCATAATCCACGACCTCCGGGGAGGCACCGTCCATCCACTGTACCAGCGTTTCATTGTCATGCGTGCCACTGTAGCAGATGCAGTTCTCGGTGTAGCGGTGCGGCAGATAGTTGCTCGGCTCGCGCGGGTCGAAGGCGAATTCCAGCACCTTCATGCCGGGATAGCCGGACGCCTTCTGAAGCGCAATGACCTCCGGCGTCAGGAAGCCAAGATCCTCCGCGATGAGGCGCAGCTCCGGGAAGGTGCGGTGCACCGCGTCAATGAAGTCCGTCCCCGGCCCCTTGACCCATTGGCCGCGGCGGGCGTTTTTGTCGCCGTAGGGTACGGCCCAATAGCTTTCCAGTCCACGGAAATGGTCGATGCGGATCACGTCGAAGAGCTTTCCGGCCGCGGCGATGCGCTGCATCCACCATGCGTAGCCGTCCTCGCGCATCCGGTCCCAGTTGTACAGGGGGTTGCCCCAGAGCTGGCCGTCCTCGCTGAAATAATCTGGCGGGACGCCCGCAACGCCGGTGGGCAGGCCGCCCTCGTCGAGCTGGAACAGGTGGGGATTGGCCCACACATCGCAGGAATCATAGGGAACATAGATGGGAAGGTCGCCGATGATGCGGATACCAAGGCCGTGGACATAGTCGCGCAGGCGGTTCCACTGGCGATAAAAAAGGAATTGGAGATAAATGAAGAAATTGGTATCCTCCGCCAGCACGGTCGCATAGGTTTCCGCTGCGCCGGGGCGGCGCAGGCGAATCTCCTCCGGCCAGTGCTCCCAGGACTGCATCCCGTTGCTGCGCTTGAGCGCCATATAAAGGGCGTATTCCTCCACCCATGGGTTCGCATCACGGAATTCCCGAATGGCATCCTCGTCGCGGTCGCGGCCGCGCAGGTAGGCGTGATAAAGCAGGTCAAAACGGACGGCATACTGGAAGCCATAGTCCACACGTCCGGCGTCCGCACCCCAGTCGATGGCGTCGAGTTCTTCGCTGGTCAGCAGGCCGTCCCCGATGAGAAGATCAAGGTCGATAAAGTAGGGGTTGCCCGCACAGGTACTGAAGCTCTGATAGGGGCTGTCGCCGTAGCTGGTTGGACCGATGGGCAGAATCTGCCAGTAGCGCTGACCGGCCTTGTGGAGAAAATCGGCAAAATCATAGGCTGCCTTGCCGAGCGTGCCAATGCCATAGGGCGAGGGCAGGGAGGAAATGTGCATTAAAATTCCGGAACTTCTCATAGTGTATCACTTTCTTTTGTGGTTTCTGGTTTTTGCTGCGGCAGGGTCGCTACGCTGTCTCGCTCACACAGAGAGAAGGAGATGATCTCGTGCCGGGCGGGCGTGTGGCGCTCGATGTGGTCGAGCAGAAGCTGCACACCACGGTCAGCGATGCGCACAACGGACTGCTGGATGGTCGTGAGCTTGGGGGTGTAGTAGCTGCACATATCCAGACCGTCGAAGCCAACAACGGAGATGTCCTCCGGCACACGCAGGCCGCGGTCGTGCAGTGCGCGGATGGCGCCGAAGGCCATAATGTCCGACATGGCGAAGATTGCCGTCAGCGGTGCCTGCTTCAGCAGACGCACTGCGGCGGCGTAGCCGTCATGCAGAGTGTAACGCGCAGTGGCGCAATGCATTTCCGGCAGGGAAAGCCCGTGCCGTGCGGCGGCGCGACGGCAGCCCTCCCAGCGCAGACGCGAGGGGCCGGAACAGGTTCGGTCACCGGAAATGACGCCGATGGCGCGGTGCCCGTTTGCGATCAGGTGATCCATCACGCACTCTGCGGCGGAAACGTCGTCCGTCGAAACGGAGGAGAGGTTTGGCATATGCAGGGAGGAAACATCCGTCGTCAGCACCACGCCGGGCAGCTGTACCTGTCCGTAGCTCTTTTCGTACAGCCGCTCGTCGCCGCCGAGGAACAGAAGTCCCTCCGGCTTTTTCTCCCGGCTGAGCTGCAGGGCCTTCACGACCGGGTCGGCATCCTCATCCACATAATCCACCGTCAGCGGATACCGCGTCTGCGACAGCGTGAACTGGATTCGCTCGATCATTCTGGAAAACAGCTCGTTCGAGGTGCCGGTCACCACTGCGAGAATCCCCTCGCCGTAGGACTGCTTCAGATTTTTCGCATTTTTGTTCCGCTCAAAGCCGAAGCGCTCCACTGCGGCAAGAATTTCGACCCGCGCCTTCTCGCTGACATTCGGATGATTGTTGAGCACGCGGGAGATCGTGCCGACGGAGTAACCCGTTTCACGGGAAAGATCCTTGATGGTCATGAAGCTCAGCCCTTCACCGCGCCGGCAGCAACGCCCTTGATGATATACTTCTGACAGAGCAGATAGACGATGATGATCGGCAGGATGCTCAGCATGATAACGGCCATCGTCGCGCCGAGATCGACCGTGCCGTAGCTGCCCTTGAGGTACTGCACATGGATGGGAAGGGTACGGTACTCGGTGATATCCAACACCAGATACGGCAGCAGATAGTCGTTCCACAGCCACATCAGCTCCAGAATACCGACCGAGATCAGGCTCGGCTTGAGCATGGGGAGAACCACGCTGAAGAAGGTGCGCACGGGGCCGCAGCCGTCAATGGCCGCTGCCTCCTCGATCTCCTGCGGCAGACTCTTGACAAAGCCGGTAAACATGAAGATCGCAAGACCCGCACCGAAGCCGAGGTAAACCACCGGGATGGTCCACGGAGTATTCAGATGGAAGGACTTTGCCGTGTTCGTCAGGGTGAACATGACCATCTGGAAGGGGACGATCATGGAGAACAGGCACAGGTAGTAGAAGAATCTGGAGAATTTGCTCCGCACGCGGACGATGTACCATGCAGCCATGGAGCAGCATACGAGAATCAGGACGGTCGATACGACCGAAATGAACAGACTGTAGATCGCGGATTTCAGGAAGGGATAGTTGCCGAAGGTCATGCCCGTGGCGTAGTTATCCGTTCCGGCAAAGGTTTCCGAATCCGGCAGCGCAAAGACGTCCAGGGAAATACCGCTGTTTGTCTTGAAGGAGTTGATGGCGACCTCAATGATCGGCATGACCCATGCCAGACAGATGAGAATGAACACAACCGTCAGGATGGTGCTGCCCAGAGAATACTGCTTGTGTTTGATTGCCTTGCGTTTCATTGCTGTACCTCCTTCCGGCTCGTCGCCTTCTGCTGGATGATCGCGAGCACCGCAACCAGCAGGAAGAAGATGACGGCCTTTGCCTGTGCCACACCGTGGTAGTTCTTGCCAATATTATAGGTGGAATAAATATTCAGTGCCAGCAGCTCGGTCGCATTGATCTTACCGCCCTCAACAAGCATACTCGGCATTCCGCCGGTCAATGCAAGGTTCTGATCAAAGAGCTTGAAGCCGTTGGTCAGCGTCAGGAAGGTGCAGGTCGCAATGGAGGGCATAACGTTTGGAATGATGACCCGGAAAAGCGTCTGGCGGCCGTTTGCACCGTCGATGCGCGCCGCCTCCAGCATATCCTCCGGCACGGCCTGCAGGCCGGCAATGTAGATGATCATCATGTAGC
>CAKUMR010000034.1 GCA_934667865.1 uncultured Oscillospiraceae bacterium
ATGATGAGGGTGTTGACGTTCGGAATGTCGATGCCGGTTTCAATGATGGTCGTGCAGACGAGAATCTGCACCTCGCCCTCGTCCATGCGCTGCATGACGTCGCTCAGCTCCTCCTCGGACATCTTGCCGTGCGCCACGGCGATGGAAGCGTCCGGCAGCGCTTTTTTGATGCGCGCGGCACACTGTGCGATGGTTTCCACGCGGTTGTGCAGATAATAGACCTGACCGCCGCGCTCCAGCTCGCGCCGCATGGCGTCGAGCAGCACCGGCTCGGCGTATTCCAGCACGAAAGTCTGCACGGGGTAGCGGTCGTGCGGCGGCTCCTCAATCGTGGACATATCGCGCAGACCGGACAGAGCCATATTCAGCGTGCGGGGGATGGGCGTTGCCGACAGGGTCAGGACGTCCACGCCGCGGGAAAGCTCCTTGAGCTTTTCCTTGTGCGTTACGCCGAAGCGCTGCTCCTCGTCCACAATCAGAAGACCGAGATCCTTGAAGGCAACGTCCTTTTGCAGCAGCTTGTGCGTACCGACGACGAGGTCGAGCATCCCGGAGCGCAGATCGGCCAGCGTTTTCCGCTGCTGCGCAGGGGTGGAGAAGCGGGAGAGCACGCCGATGTGCACCGGAAAGCCGCGGAAGCGGCTGACAGCGGTGGTGTAGTGCTGCTGCGCCAGAACGGTGGTCGGCACCAGAATGGCAACCTGCTTGCCGTCGAGAATGGCCTTCATCGCCGCGCGGAGCGCGACCTCGGTTTTGCCGAAGCCGACATCGCCGCACAGCAGGCGGTCCATGGGCTGGGGCGATTCCATGTCGCTTTTGATCTCGTCGATGCAGCGCAGCTGGTCGTCCGTTTCGGCATAGGGGAAGTTTTCCTCAAATTCCGCCTGCCACGGCGTGTCGGCGGCAAAGGCGTAGCCCATGCGCCGCTTGCGCTCGGCATAAAGCTGGATGAGGTCGGCGGCCAGATCCTTGGCGGCGGATTTTGCCTTTGCTTTGGTTTTCTGCCACTGGTCGCCGCCAAGCTTGTTAAGCTTGACGGGCGCATCCTCACCGCCGCCGATGTATTTGGAAATCAGGTCGAGCTGTGTGGCAGGGACATAGAGCGTGTCGCTGCCCTGATAGGCGATTTTGACATAGTCCTTGACGACACCGTCGATCTTCATCTGCTCCATGCAGACGTAGCGGCCGATGCCGTGGTACTCATGGACGATCAGGTCGCCCGGCGTCAGGTCGGTGAAGGAATCGAGCTTCTGGCGGTTCGTGGCCTTGGCGCGGTGCTTGCGCGGTTTGCGTTCGCCCGTGGAGAGAAGCTGTCCCTCCGTCAGAACGGCAAAATGCAGGTCGGGATATTCCATGCCGAAGGGCAGCGCGCCGTCGGTGAGCAGGATCTGCCCCGGCTGCGGCAGCTTCGTCAGAGGGAAGGCGAGAAAGGCCGAGAGCTTCTTTTCGCGAAGCTGCTGGGCAAGGATCTCTCCGCGGCGGCGGTTGCCGCACAGAACGAGAGAGGAAAATTCATTTTTTTGGTAGAATTGCAGGTCGGCTGCCGCCGCGTCCAGATTGCCGCCGTAGGAGGGAAGCTGCTTGGCCGTGATGCTGACGAGCGTTTTGGGCTGCAAGCCCTGCGGATAGGAGGCGGCGAGGAAGGAGTCGAAAAACGCGGCCGCGCGGCCTTCAAAGCGGCTGCACAGGCTCTCCCAGTCCGCGGAGAATTCGCACAGCTCCCCGCAGAGGATGCCCGATTGCAGCAGGCTGTCGAGCATCATGCCCTGCTCCTCGGTCTGGCGCTGCGCGGTGCGGCGCAGGTTGCCGTGGTCGCAGAAAAAGATCATGCTTTCCGCCGGGATGTAGTCCGCGGCGCAGGCAAATTCCGGATAGATCAGGGCGAGATAACGGTCGGCGGCGGAGAAGCTGGCCTCGCCACGCAGCAGCTCCGCATCGGCGGCGAGCGTTTTGATCAGCGCCTCGTTGGGGGCCTTGCGGCGCTTCTGCCGTGCGCAGAGCGCGTCAAGCTCGTCGGCAAGACCGGCCGCGCCCTGCGGATGCAGCTGCGGCAGCGTTTCCGCGACGGGCAGCAGTACCAGCTCGTCCGTATTTTCCGTGCGGCGCTGGGTGACGAGGTCGAAAAAGCCCATGGCATCCACCTCGTCGCCGAAGAACTCAACGCGGACGGGCTGATCATAGGCGGGGGAATAGACGTCCAGAATTCCGCCGCGGACGGAGAATTGCCCCACGCCCTCGACCAGCGCGCAGCGGGTATAGCCGGAGCGCACCAGACGGGCCGACAGCTCCTCCGGCGGGCAGGTGGCACCGGGCTTCAGCGTCAGCGCGGAGGAAAACAGCAGGGGTTTCGGCATGGTGCGCAGGGCAAGCGCCTCCCATGTGACGATCTGCACGGGCGTCGCGCCGCGCGCAAGGTCGTAGAGCTGGCGCAGGCGCTTGTGCTCCCAGCCGCGCGAGATCGCGGAGGCGTTGTAGAAGGTCAGATCGCGCGAGGGGAGGATGGGCGCCTCCGTGCCGAGAAAGGCGGCCAGCTCCGACTGTGTGCGCCGTGCGGCCAGCTCATCCTGACAGAGGATGACGGCGGGGCGCTTCGTGTCGTGCAGCAGAGAGGCGATCAGGTGCGAACGGTTGATCTGCGCCGCGCCGGAAACGCCGGCAACCTGGTTTTCGTTCAGGGCGGCCAGCAGACGGCCGTACTCCGGCAAACGATTCAGTAGAGAGAGTAAAAGTTCCATGGGCTGTCAGCAGACCTCCAGTCAGTGATTTTGTGGGGTAGGGAACGGGATGGGAGCAGCTATGCGGAACCAGCCCAAAGCCTCCCCTGTGCAAGGGGAGGTGGCGCGAAGCGCCGGAGGGGTTGACAAAACAATCTGTTAAATATCTTACAACCCCTCAGTCAGCCTTGTGGCTGACAGGTCTCGCTGCGGCTCGGTCACGGCGCGGCTCTGATATGCCACCGGCATATCATTCACTACCGCGCCGACGCTTCGCGGCCCCTTACACGGGGGAGCTATTGGTGCATACCAACGCTGATGGCGGTTTCATAATCGCCGGTGCCTGCACGCGGAACGCTCAAGAGCGTTCCCTACGGGTGCAGTTGAGATTTCAAGCCGTTCCCTACAGGCGCGGCCGGGGATTCAAAACCCGCCCACGCAGGAATACGGAAAGCGGGCAAAGGCCCGTTTTCCGTAGAAATATCCTGTTATTCGACAATTCAAAGCTGCGCCCCATTGAATTTTGCGGCGGCGTCCGGCACGCCCTGCGCGATCACGGTCAGCGCCGCCTCTGCGGCGGCCCCGGCGGCGCGCTCGATGTGCGCATCCTCGTCCTTCGTGAAATTCGACAGCACCCAATCGGCCAGATCATAGTCCGGATGCGGCTTCTGCCCGACACCGATCTTGACGCGCGGGAAGCTCTGGCTGTTCAGGCAGCCGATGATGGACTTGATGCCGTTGTGTCCTCCGGCAGAGCCGTCCGCGCGGACGCGCAGGCGGCCGACCGGAAGCGAAATGTCGTCAAACAGCACGATCACGCGCTCCGGCGGCAGCTTATAAAACCGCGCCGCGTCCATGACGGACAGACCCGATTCGTTCATAAAGGTCTGCGGCTTGAGCAGAAGGAGCTTCTGCCCCTGCCAGACGGCCTGCGCCGTGAGCCCGCGGAACTTCGCCCGGTCGATCTTGACGTTCAGCATGGCCGCGAGGCGGTCGACTGCGCGGAAACCGGCGTTGTGCCGCGTGCGGGCGTAATTGTCCCCCGGATTACCGAGGCCCACGACGATCCAGTCGCAGGCAGGCTTACGAAACAGCATCAGAACAGGTTGGAGATGGAGGTTTCGTTATAGATGCGGGAGATCGCCTTGGCGAAGATGGGGGAGGCGTCCAGCTGACGGATCTTCTTGCCGGTGTAGTGCTCGGGCAGCGGGATGGTGTTCAGGAGCATCAGCTCTTCGATGCAGCTGTCCTCCACCTTCTGGCAGGCATCGTTGGACAGCACACCGTGAGAGGCACAGGCATAGACGGCCTTGGCGTGGCCAAGCTCCTTGATGGCCTTGGCGGCGTTGCACAGAGAACCGGCGGTATCGACGATGTCATCATAGAGGATGCAGGTCTTGCCCTCGACGTCGCCGATGATGTTCATGACCTCGCACATATTGGCGCGCTGGCGGCGCTTGTCCACGATAGACAGGCCCATATGCACCTTTGCGGCAAAGGCGCGGGAGCGTGCAACGGAGCCGACATCCGGAGAAACGACGCAGAAATCATCATGATTGTAGACCTTCTCGTCGAACTTGGACATATAATATTTGGTGAACAGGGGATTGCCGAGCATATTGTCCACAGGAATGTCAAAGAAGCCCTGAATCTGCGCGGCGTGCAGATCCATCGTCAGCACGCGGTCGGCACCGGCGCGGGTGATGAGGTTGGCGACGAGCTTGGCGGAGATGGGATCGCGGCCCTTGGCCTTGCGATCCTGCCGGGCATAGCCGAAATAAGGAATGACGGCGGTGATGCGGCCGGCGGAGGCGCGGCGGCAGGCGTCGATCATGATGAGCAGCTCCATCAGATTGTTGTTGACGGGCTTGCAGGTGGACTGGACCACGAACACGTCGCAGCCGCGCACCGTTTCGTTGATGGAAACGGAGATCTCGCCGTCTGCAAAGGAGGTAACGACGCTGTCGCCAAGGGCGATGCCCAGCTCGTTACAAATGCCTACTGCAAACGGACGGTTGGCATTGGCAGAAAAGACCTTGATCTCTTTTCCGTGTGCAATCATTTCATGTACCTCTACATTTCCGAGCCGCGTTGAATCCCTGCGGCTCAAATTTCTATGGCTTTCGCCGGGATTCCTATTTTTTGTGCTTTGCCGCCCAGTCACGCTTGTTGGACTGACGGCTGCGGGCAATGCCCAGCGCCTGCGCCGGAACGTCCTCCGTGATGACGGAGCCTGCGGCGATGTATGCGCCGCTTCCGACGCTGACCGGGGCGACAAGGGAGGTGTTGCAGCCGATAAAGGCATCGTCGCCGACGGTGGTGCGGTGCTTTTCCACGCGGTCAAAGTTTACCGTCACGGCGCCGCAGCCGACGTTGCAGCGCGCGCCGAGATCGGCGTCGCCCACGTAGCTCAAATGCGACAGCCAGGTGCCGCTGCCGACGGAGGCGTTTTTCAGCTCGACAAAATTGCCGATGTGTGCGGCGCTTTCTAACTGGCAGTTCTCCCGCAGATGGGCATAGGGGCCGACGGAAACGTCCGCGCCGACGCGGGAGGCTTCGATCTGCGAGGCGTTGATCACGCTGCGCTCGCCGATCTCGGAGTCCGTGACGGTGGACCACGGGCCGATCACGGCGCCGGCGGCGATCTTTGTTCTGCCGCGCAGAATGGCGCCGGGCAGGAGCCTCGCGCCGGAGGCGATCTTCACGGTGGGTTCGATATAACAGCTCGCGGGGTCATAGACCTCCACACCGTCGCGGCTCAGCCGCAGATAGCGGTCGTGCCGCAGCAGCTCGCAGATCGCGGGCAGAGCGGCGGGGGAGCTTACGGTGTACATTCCGTCGGCATCCGTCAGCACCTCACCCTCCTCGCGGAAAAAGCGGCCGAGGGAAACGCGTGCGTCGATGGCATCCATCAGCTCCTCGCGCACCACGCGGCGCACGCAGGCGGGACGGGACTTTTTCGCGGCCAGCGACGGCAGGAATACCGCCGGGCCGGTGACGACAAGCACGGTGCGCTCGGCGTCGTCCGCCGTAGAGAGAAAAACGTGCAGAAGGTCAGCGGGATTGGTCTCGCTGGCGCAGGTGACCTCCGCACCCTCCGGCATACACGCGCAAACCGCGTCCGTCCGGTCGGGGTGGCAGGCCAAAAAGAAGCGCCCGACACCGCTGTCAAACAAGCTGCCTGCCAGCCACGCGAGCAAAGGTGCGCCCATGACGCGCGAAAGCATCAAAGGCTGCGGATATCCGGTTTTTGCGGTATCGTCCGGGACGAAGATGACGGCGGATCTTCCGGGCATGGCGCGCACGACCTTTCCTTCAGAGTGATACAGCTACATTATAACAGATGTTTTCGCTTTCGTCCACCGGTTTTGTGGAGGAAAGCAGACAAATTCCGCACAGTTTTTTGGGACTTTTTTGGCGAAAGACGCAAAAACGCCGGAGAAGGGGAAATCCGCGTGCTGCCCGCGCTATCCGACGGCGTACCATCGCTGCGTGACCGGGCCGCGCGTGAAGCCGAGCCGGTCGTAGAAGACCATGGCACGGGTGTTTTCCATCGCGCAGGTAAGGTCGATCTTTTGCAGGCCGCAGTGCCGCGCGAGTGCAAAGAGCGTCCGTTCGCCCGCGCCGGGGCGGAGCGAGGCCAGCGCCAGCAGGCGGTTTTCCCGCACGCGGCCGAGGCCGACCGGCGCGCCGTCCTCAAGAACGAAGAAGCACTCGCCCTGCTTTGCCAGCCGCCTTGCTTCAAAGGGGCTGCAGCTCTGCGCGGAGGGGACGGCGGCGAAGCGCTCGTTGTACCGCTCCGCCCAGCGGAGGGCGCTTTCCTCCGTAACGGCTTCGACCGTGCAGCCCGTTTCCGGAAGCTGCGGCAGGACGAGCTGCCGCTCCATCAGCCGGGCAAAGACCGGGTAACCGGAAAAATCCGCCTCCCCCCCGGCGTAGACCTTCCGTGCGCCTGCGCCGCGGCAGAAGCCGGCACATTCGCGCAGCAGTCCGTCCAGCGTTCCGAATACGCCGCGCACCAGAATATAGCCTTCGCCGCGTGCGGGAATTTCATGCAGAATCAGTGTGGCAATGCCGTCCGCAGCGGTAAAAACGGGAAGATCGGTCACAAATACTCACCTCTTTCCTGCATTGTACCAGTCCGCCCGCGCCGATGCAAGGGGAAAAGTGCCTTTTTAGAGGAAACTCTGATGAAATCTCCTGTTGATTTCATCAGAGCTTCCTTAAAGTAAAAAACTGTGGTATTATAATAAATAAGAAATTCCGAAGAAGGTGAAAAACCTGTGATCCTGACCCATACGGCGCAGCGGGAAACGCGCCTGCTTTCCATCCTGCGGCGGGAGCTGGGGATGTCCTCCGGCCTTGCCAGCCGCCTGAAATTCAGCCATAGCTACACCGTCAACGGCCAGCCGGTCTTCACCAATTTCGTCGTGCATCCCGGCGACGAGATCTGTGTGCGTCTGGACGAGCCGGAGCCGGACTACCCCGCGGAGGACGGCCCTCTGACGATCCTGTATGAGGACGAGGCGCTCATCGCGCTGGAAAAGCCGCAGGGACTTCTGATGCACCCCTCCTTTTCCCGCAACGAGGGGACACTGGCAAATTACCTCGCGGGCTATTACAAAAGGACCGGCCAGCGCTGTGCGGTGCATCCCGTCAGCCGTCTGGACCGCGACACCTTCGGCGTCGTGCTGCTGGCGAAGAACGCCTATGTCCACGAGCTGATGCGCCGGCAGCACGCCGGGGGCGGACTGGAAAAGACCTATCACGCTCTCACCCGCGGCGTTCCCGACCCGCCGGAGGGCGAGATTGACGCGCCCGTTGCCCGCGTGCCGGGCGACAGCCTGCTGCGCGAGATCCGCCCGGACGGCAAGCCCGCCCGCTCGCGCTACCGTGTGCTGGAGGAGCGCGCCGGCTGCGCAAAGCTGGAGCTGCTGCCGCTCACCGGCCGGACGCACCAGCTCCGCCTGCACTGCGCTTATCTCGGCTGCCCTATCCTGGGCGACCCGCAGTACGGCACGCCGGAATCACGGACGCTTTCCGCGCACTATGGCATCGCGGGGCAGCAGCTCTGCGCCGTGCGCCTGCGCTTTTTGCATCCCATGACGAAAAAAACGGTCGAAATCTGCGCGACTGGGGACGTATCTCTTGATTTTTTGGAGCGGACGGTTGTATAATATAGGGCGAACTACAGACATTCGTCTGAAAACGGAGGAAAGATCATGTTTGAACGACTCGTTGATATTCTGAAAGCCAATCCCCGCAAGATCGTCTTTACCGAAGGCCCCGATGCCCGTATTCTGGACGCTGCCAGCCGCCTGAAGAAGGACGGCTTCCTCACCCCGATCCTCGTCGGCAACGTCGAAGAGGTCAAGGCCGCTGCCGCAAAGGGCGGCTACGACATCGAGGGGCTGGAGATCCTTGACCCGGCTACTTATCCGGAAATGGACGCCATGGTCGAAAAGATGGTCGCCCTGCGCAAGGGCAAGATGACCGCCGAGCAGTGCCGCGAGGCGCTGAGCAAGGGCAACTATTTCGGCACCATGCTCGTCAAGATGGGCTATGCGGACGCCCTCCTCGGCGGCGCGACCTACTCCACGGCCGACACCGTCCGACCGGCGCTTCAGCTTGTCAAGACCAAGCCCGGCGCGCACCTCGTTTCGTCCTGCTTCATCCTCGTCCGCGGCGAAGAGAAGCTGGCCATGGGCGACTGCGCCATCAATATCTCCTATGAGGACACCCTCGACAAGGAGGGCAACGTCGTCGTTTCCGCTGCGGACAAGCTGGCGGAGGTCGCCGTTGAGACCGCGCGCTGCGCGAAGATCTTCGGCATCGACCCGAAGGTCGCCATGCTGAGCTTCTCCACCAAGGGCTCCGGCAAGGGCGGCACGGTGCAGCTCTCCCGCGACGCCACCGCGAAGGCCAAGGAGCTGGCTCCCGAGCTTGCCATCGATGGCGAGATGCAGTTCGATGCCGCGGTTTCCCCGGTCGTCGGCCAGCTCAAGTTCCCCGGCTCCCCGGTCGCGGGCTATGCCAACACCTTCATTTTCCCCTGCATCGAAGCGGGCAACGTTGGCT
>CAKUMR010000035.1 GCA_934667865.1 uncultured Oscillospiraceae bacterium
TGACCTGGCGCTCCTCCATCACCTCCAGCAGGGCCGCCTGGGTCTTGCTGGAGGTACGGTTGATCTCGTCAGCCAGCAGAAGATTCGTCATGACCGCGCCGGGCTGATAGACGAAGGTCCCGCTTTCCTTGCGGTAAATGGAGAAGCCGACGATATCCGAGGGCAGCACGTCGGGCGTGAACTGGATGCGGCCGTAGCGCAGGCCGAGCGCGCGGTGGAAGGCCAGCGCCGCCGTCGTCTTGCCGGTGCCGGGCACGTCGTCCAGCAGCACATGGCCGCGGGAGATCAGCGTCATGAGGATCTTTTCCATCACGTCGTCCTTGCCGACGATGACCTTATGCACCTCTGCGAGGATCTGATTTACATTGCTGTTCATGCGTTTCTCCTTTACCATTCTTTATAGTAATTTCCGTTGCTGTTGCCGTAGTTTCCGCCGGTCGCGGGCGAGAAGCCGCCGATGTCCTTGCCGAGGGCAAGCGTGAAGCGCACGCGGATCACCGCGCCGTCCTGCGGCTTGCAGGCGTTCATGCCGTAGCCGGGGTAGCGGCCGTTGTAGGAGTACATCCAGCCCGACCAGCGGTAATAGTCGAATTCGCCCAGAGAGTCCATGGAGTTCGGCCGCGGGTCGTCGCCCGCGCCGAAGGCGTCCATGCCGTCTTCGATGATGATCTGCTTCAGCTCCGGATCGATGTAATAGCCGTTGTTGATGCCGGGCTTGCCTATGGAGGCCAGATAGCTGCTGCTGGCGGAGCAGGTGTAGCCGTTTTCCTCCAGAAGATCGCGGACGATCGTCAGCACGTCCGTGCCGCCCGGCACCGTGACCTGCGCGGGCGGGATCAGATAGCCCAGTCCGACGGTCGTCGCCTCGACGCTGACGGTGACGGTCACGTCTCCCTTTTCATAGTAGACCGTCCAGCTGCGCGTGACGCTGTAGCCGTCCTCGTCCGTGGCGGTCACGGTGATGGTGTTCGCGCCCTCTATGGTCAGGTAGGTGTTGTAGCCGAAGCTCGCGCCGGTCTGGCTGCAAGGCGATTCGATCCGCGTGCCGTTGATATAGACCTCGTAATTGTTCAGATAGAGCTGCTCGTTGTTCCAGCTCCGGGCGTCGATGACCGTGATGATGTCCGGGCTTTTCAGAACCAGTCCGTCCTCCAGACCGATCACCATATCGCCGACCTCGATGGTCGCGGCGATGCTGGGATATTTGTCCGGCGGGGTCGTGCCGGGATTGCGGTGGAAGCGGACCGTCCATTTATAGCTCTGCCGCTCGCCGTCGGCGTCCAGATAGCGCAGCACCAGATATTTCGGCCTGCGCGTATCGACCTGCACGGTGTACCAGCCGTCGGCACTGGGCTTGAGGAGGTTGTCGTCATAGCGCACCTGCGTGATCTGCTCCCTGCCCGTTTCCTGATTCAGATAGAAGCGGAAGCGGAATTCCTCGGAGTCCAGATACAGCGGCAGCTCCTCGCTGATGTGCTGCGGCTGCTTGGTGTCGTTGTCGATGACGGTGTCCGAAAAGCTCGTGGTGATCTTGAAGCCGTCCTCGCGGTAGTCGATGCGATAGGTTTCCGAGGCGCCGCCGACACGGTCGCTGGCGCTGATCTCGATCACATTCGTGCCGAATTGCAGCGTGACGTCGAAGGTGTCGGAGGATGAGGTGACGGTCTTGCCGTTCAGGCGTACCGCCGCGCGCAGCTGCCTGCCGTCGCGCAGGCCGTAGGCCACGAAGCGCAGCCCGCTCTCGGCCGTGCTGTGCAGCTCGCTCAGCGGTGCGCTGTCCTGCGCGCGGTAGGCGACGATCACGGTTTCGCCCGCGGGGCTGTAGCTGACGGTGTAGGCGCGGGAGGCGATGATGTTGTCCGTGCCGTCAAAGTAGGCCACGCGCACGACGATGGTGTTCGTGCCCTCGGCCAGCCGGATCATCACGCTGGTGGACGCGGCGCGGAAGGAGAACTCCTCCCCGTTGACGATCACCGTCAGCCCGCGCACCTGCAAAAGCGGCTTCAAGTGCCGGATGGTGAAGGTATAGTCGCTGTAATCGACGGTATCGCCATCAATGATGCTGGTTTCAAAATAGCGGTCGGGGTCGCCCACCTCGGAGCTGCCCGGCTCCTCGGACGGCTCACGCGACGGCGTCTGGCCGCCGGAGCCGCCGCCATTGCCGCTGATGTCCAGAAGGTCGCCGATGTTCGCGCGGCCCGGCGTGGTGACCGGCTCCTCCGCGGGAACGTCGCCGGGCTCGTCCGGCGTGGGAATGGGATCCTCCGGCTGATCCTGCGGCGGCGCGGTTTCTTCGGGCTGCTCGGGCTGCTCCGTCTGCACCTCGCTCGGTTCGGTGGAGGGCTCCTCCGGTTCCGTCGGCGGTTCGGTCTGCTGGTTGTCATTTGCATTGTCGAGCTGTTTCAGGCTGTCGGCATCGTACAAAAGCTCGGCATCCGACAGCAGCATCCGCGAGGCCGGCTCCTGCTCCTGCCGCTGCGGCTCGCCCTTCTGCAAATTCAGAAAGGAAAAGCCCAGCGCAAGGCACAAAAGCAGCACCACCCCCACTCGGAGAAACGGCTCAAATCGTTTTTTCACAGATCTCACCTCTGTTTCGGAACATCACGGGAAGGAGAAAGGCAGATTTGCCCTTCTCCTTCCTGCGTTACATGACTTTATTTTTCTTTTGCGCGCTTCGCGGCCAGGAACCACTTGATCAGGCCGAAGATCAGCGCGGCTGCGCCCAGAATTCCGGCGATCAGCCAGACGATCGTCCAGTCAAAGCCCTTGCTTTCGTCCTCCGGCTTCGGCTCGCCGGGCTCGGTCGGCTCCTCGGACGGTGTCTTTCCGTCCAGCAGCGCCTGATAGGCTGCGACGGCCGCGTCCAGCGCCGCCTTGTCCTCTGCGGGCAGAAGCGCCTTCTGCGCATCGGTCAGCGCATTGAATGCGTCGAGCGCCGCTTCGATCGCGTCCTTGCGTTCGAGTGTCACCTCGCCGATGGCGTGGATCAGGTCGGAAACCGCCTTGACCGCCTCGTCATCCGTTTCGGCAGGCTCCGTCGGTTTGACGGATTCCGAAGCGCCGGGTTCCGTCGGTTTGGTATCCTCCGGCTTCTGCGGCTGCGAAGGTTCCGTCGGCTTTTCGACCTCGGCGGTGCGGTAGTATTCCTCCGCCACTTTCAGCGCCTCCAGCCGGGTGACATACTGCTTCTGCGCATCGGTCAGCGCGTCATAGCGCTCCCGCGCGCGGCGCAGATTCCGGTTCAGCTCCGCGAGAGATTCCTCCGTCGGCTTCTCCGGGAGTGTGCCGATCTGCTCAATGAGAAGGTCGGCAACCTGCGCACAGTAGCGGTCCATGACCTTCTGCGTGTCCTCCTGCGAGGTACAGGCACCAAGCTCCGCGGCCGCGGCATCCGCCAGCGCGCCGATGCGGTCGCCCAGAGCAGGATATTTTACCTGATCCTTTGCGCGCTGCGCCTTCAGATCGTCCGCCGCCTTGCGGTAATCCGCAAGCAGCTTCTCCGCAGCTTCCAGCGCCGCCGTCTTTTCTTCCGGAACGAGCGCCTTCTGCTCCTCTGTCAGCGCGTCATAGGCGGCGCGCGCGGTCCTGAGCGCGTCCTCCTTCACCTCGGCCATGGTCGTTTCGCCGGAAGTAAAGGCAAGATCGTCGATCAGCGCGCCCGCGATGTTCGCGCAGTAGCGATTGAGTGCCAGAACTGCGCCGTCCTTGTCCGTGCAGGCCAGCAGCTCGGTCTTTGCCGCCTCGGCCAGCGTCTGCACGGCTTCGGCGATCTGCGGATAGGAGGCAGCGTCCTCCGCCGCCCACGCCTCGACCGTTTCCACAGCCTTGCGATAGACGGCAAGGAGATCCTCCGCCGCTTGCAGGGTCTGTTCGCTGTTTTCTTCCAGCAGCGCCTTCTGCGCCTCGGTCAGACCGTTCAGTGCCTTGCGCGTGCGTTCGAGCTTTTCCGCGGCCTCGTCCAGCTCGCCCATGGTGGTCGTCCCGGCGGTGAAGCCGGCATCCGCCAGCAGCATCCGGACGACATCCGCACAGTAGCCGTCGAGGATGGGCGCAAGCTCTTCCTGCCTGGTGCACTCGCCCAGCTTCTCCTGCGCCTGCGCGCTCAGCCCGGCGAGCTTTTCCTCAAGGTCGGGGTAGGCTGCCTTGTCCTCGGAGGCCCACTGCTTCAGCAGATCAAGATTCTTGGCATAGAGCGCGGCCAGCGCCTGAATGTCCGCGAGCTTCGCGTAGTCCTGCACCAGCGTCTGCTGCGCCTCGGTCAGCGCGGCGTAGGCCGCTTCGATCTCCTCCGCCTTGCCCGCAAGCTCCTTCATGGGCGCGCCCTGTGCGGCAGCGACCAGAAGATCGACGACGTGCGCGGCAAAGCCGTCCACGACCGTCTCCGCCTGCGCGGCGTTTGCGCTTTTGGTAATGGCGTCGCAGTCGGATGTATAGCGTTCGGTCAGTCCGGCCTCGATCGCGGGATAGGCTGTCTTTGCCGCCTCATAAGCCTCGGTCAGCTTCCGGAGCACGGCAGCGCGCGCCTCGTCCAGCAGCTTCTCCGGGTTCATGGCCTCCAGCGCCGCATGGTAAGCGTCCACGATGTTCTGCGCATCCGTCGCCGTGCGGACGGTCTCCGCCGTCTGGGCGAGCATCGCCTCCAGCGACGTGCGCTGCGCGTCGGAGATCAGAGATTCTACATTCGTATGGTAATATTCGTTCAGATAGGCAATCACCGCTTCGCGGTCGTCCTCCAGCAGAAGCTGCCACGGGAAGATGGGATAACCGCCGTTGAGACCGGCAATGCTCTCGATCAGGCCGTCGAAGATGTCCGCCGTCAGCGTATCCACGGCGTAGATGCGGTCGCCCTGGCTGCTCTTCCAGCCCAGCGCCGCGCGCGCCGTCCCGGAGAGGACATAGAGGTTGTCGCAGTATCTGCCGTCGATGGGGAAGCCGGCGAAGGTGCCGATGTGGTCGACCTTCGTGCCGGTGTCCAGAACGCCCGCGTTGTAGCAGTTCTGCACGACGAGCTTCTTACTGCCGGTGGAAGCGGTCTTGCCGTAGCCGCCGCTCTCGCCGCCGAGGATGCCGCCGGAAATGATGCCGCCGGAAATCACGCCGGTGTTGTAGCAGGTGTCGATGAGGAGGCTGCCGCCGCCCGTGCCGTCCGTGACGCCCACGATGCCGCCGATGCCGCCGGCAGGCCATTCGCCCGTGCCGATGACAAAGTCCACGTCGTTGGAGATGTGGCCGGTGTTCAGGCACTCGTGCAGTCTGGTTTCGTCATCGCCGCTGGCATAGATGCGGCCCGCGATGCCGCCGACGCCGGAGGCCTTGTTGACCATGACGTCGCCGGAATTCACGCAGCGCTCCAGCGTTGTGTACTTGGCAAGGCCGATAAAGCCGCCGAGCGCGCCGCCATTGTAGCTGCTGTAGTTACGGCCGAGGTAGCCGCTGCCGGTGTACTGGCAGGTGATGCTTCCTTCAAAGCGGCAGTCGGTGAAGTTGGTCGCGCTTGCCACGCCGGTAAAGCCGCCAAGATTGGCGTTGCCGTTGGTCAGGCCGGTGATGGTGATCTTCACGTCGGAAACGCAATTTTCAAACTCGCCTGCGTAGACGTCAGCGGCCACACCGCCCACGGAAACCTTGCCGGCCTCCGCAAGGGCAATCTCGCCTCTGACGGTCAGGTTGGAAACCTTCGTGCCGCCGTAGGCAAGGCCGATCAGGCCGGCATAGCCGGAGCCTGCCTTGCTGATGTACAGGCCGGAAACGGTGTGCCCCTGTCCGTCGAGGCTGCCTCGATAGGCGCGGCCGGTCTGGCCGATGGGCGTCCACTCGCAGTAACCGAGGTCGATATCCGCCGTCAGGGCCGCCTTGGCGGAGGTAGAAACGGTGTTGCCGTTGATGCTCTTTGCGAGCCAGGCAAGCTCTGCCGGCGTACCGATCTGATAAACGCCGTCCTTCTGCTCGGGCTCGGTGACCGTTTCGCCGTCCCATGCGTCCGCGTTGCGCGCGGAGGCAAGGAGGTTCGTCAGCTCCCGCTGCGCGGCCTCATAGACATCCTCCAGCTCCTGTGCGGCGGACTGCCGCAGCGCCTCCAGCTCGGCATAAGAGGTGATCTCGTCCAGCGCGGGCGTCGCCGCCGTGTGCAGGTCGGACTTGCTTTCGTCCAGCGCCGCCTGAATGGCCGTCTGCCACCGCTCGGCAAGCGCGGTCAGGTCGCCCGCCTGCCCGGTCAGGGCGTCTGCATACTTCTTTTCCAGCGCGGCCAGCTCGTCGAGAATCTCCTGCCGCGCGAGCTTCAGCGCATCCTGCGCCGCCTGATCCGGATCCGGCGCGGTGTCGCCCTCGGCAAAGCCCTTGACCAGCTCGGTCAGCGCCCTGCGCGCTTCGGCATAGATCTGCTCGACCTCTTCGACCGTCTTTGCACCGCCCAGCTTCAGCTTCCAGCCCTCGTAGGCGCGCAGAAGCGCCGCCGTATCCTCCTGAGAATACTTCTTTCCGTAGATAAATTCGTTGTAAAGGCCGTTTGCCGCCTTGACGGGGTAGGTCTCGACCTCCCTGAGCTTGCCGTCGATATTCTCGCTGCCCAGATAGGTCTGGCGAATATCCGTTACGTCGGAGAGCTTCTTCGCCGCATCCAGCGCGGCGTCGGCCTCGGCCAGAAGCCCGTCGATCGTCTTTTTGTTCTCGGCATCGTAGAGATTACCGTCCACGAAGGCGTGCATCTCCTCGCGCAGCGCAGCCTTGGCGGCGGCCAGCTCCGTGGGAACCTCGGCGAGGGTCTTTTCCGCTTCTTCCAGTGCGGCGTCGATCTCCTCGGCGGTGGTACACAGCTCGACCTTGCGGACGCACTGCATGACGGTGTCATTGTAGAGCTTGGTCTGTGTGCCGTAGATCTTGTAGTTTTCGTCGCGGTCGCTGACGCGGATCAGCTTGCCCAGAAGGGTACGCGTTGCGGTGAGCTTCTCCCACATACCGCCCTTGGCATTGACCGTCGGTGTGATCTCGCTTACGCGCATGGTGTCGGTGCTGCTCGCGCCGGTCGCCGCGGCATAGCCCCAGAGGGTGTTGTCCGCGCTGCTGCTCTGGGCGTGCTGCACGTTGCCCGCGCGCCAGTTGCCCACGAGCGCGCCGGTCATCGGCGCAGTCGCGGAATAATCATAAGCCGTGTTATACTTGTTGCGGTTGGTTTCGCCGTAAGCCGTGCCCGCATTGTAGGCATATTGCAGGCGGAACGTGGTCTTTTCATCGACGTAGCCGGCGATGCCGCCGGTGCCGCGGGTTTCGGAGTTGGCTATCTCCGCGCCGTACACATCGCCGTAGTTGGTCACATAGTCAAGCTGCGCGTCGCTGCCCTCAATGGCATAGCCGAGGATGCCGCCGACCTTGAGCTCGCCGCGCACCTCCGCATAGTTGACGCTTTCGCGCACCTTGGCCGCGCCGGAGATCAGGCCGACAATGCCGCCCATGCTGCTGCCCCGGCCGCCGAGATAGCTCATTTCGTACCCGCGCAGCCGCAGATGGTTCTCGCAGTAGCGGATCAGGCAGCCCTCGCTGGGCTCGCTGGCCCCGGCCACGCCGACGATACCGCCGATGGAATTGACGATCTTGCCGCTGTACTGGCTGTCGTCCGTCGCAAGATAGAGGCCGTAGGTGCGGCAGTTTTCGACGGAGCCGCCGGTCAGGCTGCCCGCAATGCCGCCGATGGCGGAAATGCCCTTCCAGCTGCCGAGGAAGGCGGAAACCTCGCAGTTGTAGATCTCACCCGCATTGGAGCCCGCGATGAGGCCGGAGCCGGTGGACTGCACGGCGCGGATGCGCCCGGCCGCCTTCACGTTTTTCACCGTGCCATAGACGCTGCGGTTGGAATTGCTTTGGCCGATATAGCCGAACAGGCCCTGAATGGTGTTGCTCTCGTCGGTGCTCCAGATGCCATGGATGATGTGGTTCTGGCCGTCGAAGGTGCCCATGTAGGGCTTATTCTTTGTGCCAATGGAGGTCCACTCCTGACGGTTCAGGTCAATGTCTGCCGTCAGAACGGCGCAGGCCGAGGTGCTGCCACCGTTGACCTTTTCGGCAAACCATGCCAGCTCTGCACCCGTGCCGATCCGGTAGGGGTCAGCCTGCGTGCCGCTGCCCGCGGGCTGGGTCTTCGCCGTGCCGTTCCACTTGTCCGCCACGCCGGAGTCAATCGCCGGTACGCTGTAGCTTCCGCGCACGGCAAGGAGCTTGGCATTCCACTCTGCCTTGGCCGCGTCCAGCGCCGCCTGCGTGCGGGTGGCTTCCAGCGCGGCAAGGCCGTCTGCCAATGTCTGCTCCAGCGTCTTTGCCATCGTTTCCAGCTGCTCAGAGGCCTCGTTCGTCCCCGGCAGCTCATGCCAGACGGCCGAGAGCATCCCGCGGTCGGTATCGAGCGCGTAGAGCTGCTTTTTGTAGGTCGTGTAGATATTCTGCTGAGCCGTGAGCTTCTTGCCCACAAACTCCTTCTCGGCTCTGACGGTAAGGACCCCGGCCATGTTCTTCAGCGCGGTGTCGCCGATCTCGGTCAGCCGGGCTACCTGACGCTCGCCGTCGGCGGTGATGGCCTCCGGCTCCATGTTCTCCCAGTCCTCCGGCTCGACAAAGCCGACGTTCAGCTCCTTCTTGGCGGTGTTGTAGTA